>DATHYN010000038.1:0-28140 GCA_035459145.1 Anaerolineae bacterium
TAGTTAACAAGCAGGTACATGTTTTGTGGCCTAAAATCGCCTGATCTGAGTTTTGCTAGTTGGTATCCTCAGCCCCATCTCCCAGACTGAAATCCATAAACGTAACCGGACTTTTGCCCAAAAAAGATATGTCTTACCCTACTTATTTTTGCGCAAATTCGCTAAGTTTCTATAATTTCGCGCAAGTAGCTCCGTTTTCTAATCCGGAAAGTGGTTAAAAAAGTACTTTTCCAAACAAAAAATCTCCCCCGCCCCCAAGCCCGGTTCACCGGGCGCCAAACCTAGCCCAACGGATTCATCCTTGGGCGGGGCCACCCCACCCAACCCTCCCCCACCACGCCAACCATGTCCTATTAAAACTATCCCCAATAACTTGATTGTAGAATTTCTTATCCCCCGTAGGCATCCCGCCTACCAATCAACCAGCCCAAACAGCCAAAATAACTTATACTTATGCCCTAAATCTATTTTGGCTCTTCCTAATTAATATAAAAATGATGGTAATATGATTCCTTTAGGCACAAAACTGGCAAAAACGCCTTATACAACCCCCATACAACCTCATACACCCATCACATACAGCCTCATACAACCTCATGCAGCCAAAAAACAGCTATGTTTCAATCAAGGAGACACGAAATAATGAGCAAGAATCAACCCCAACCCGATATTATCACCCTCCTAGAAGCGGTGCAAACCATTGCCCGCAACGGCCTCCATTACACGGAAAGCGTCTACGACCGCGAGCGGTACCAAAGTTTACTCGACCTCTGCCAACAAACCTACGCCCCCCTCCTCAACTGGCCGGAGGCACAAGTTCAAGCCCGTCTACAAGCTGAATTCGGCACCATCACCCCCAAAATAGGGGCCGATGCCGCTATTTTCAATGACGATGGCCATATCTTATTGATGGATCGAGTCGATGGCACCGGCTGGTGCCTCCCCTGTGGCTGGGTTGACCCCAATGAAAAGCCGTGCGACACCGTTATCCGTGAAGTGTTTGAAGAAACGGGGCTTCATGTCGAAATTGATCGCTTTGTAGGGGTCTTTAGCCGTCTTGCCAGCCAAGAAAATGGCCCCCACTCTCTGGTAGCCGTTGTCCATCTCTGCCGCATCGTTGGCGGGGAACTCACCCTCTCCCACGAAGGACTCGCGCTCCGCTACTGGCCCATCGCCGACGTCCCCCGCTGGCATGGCACGCACCACCAATATGCCCGCGCCGCCCACACGATGTGGGCTACCAACGGGCAAAGAGCGATTAGCAACTAAATCCGCTTGGCTTAACCACCAAACAAACGCCGCCACCACGGCCGCTGTTCCGGTTCCGATGCCTCTACACCCCCACCCCGCTCCATCTGCTCCAATAAATCACGCACCGCCTGCAACTCGGCCAACAACCGATCCCGCTCCTCCCGCGTCGCATCACCACGTGCCGCCCGAATCTCCGCCTCCAGCAACCGCTCACGCAACAGCGCCGCCTCTTCCTTCAAACTCGAATATTCGCTCTGTATCGTCTCCAACTGCCCCTGATACCGTGCCACCGAAGCGGTCAACTCGGTCACCAAACTGTTGGGCGCGTAACTATCATCCCCATCATCATACCCATCGTAACGGAAATTGGGGCTATCCGGCGGCGGAATCCGATCCCCAGCTTGAACGCTATTGAGAATCGTTGTCCATTCATGTCCTTCCGCCCGCATCACTTTGGCTGTATGCAGGATGACAGCATCTTCATAGGTGTAGCGCCGCTCACGCCCACGGCGTGGATTCGCTGTGGGTGATAACACCGCTTTTAACTCTCGAGACCATGACCGCACCGTACTTGATGCGATGCCGGCCATGTCTGCTGTCTGTTTGACTGTATATTTCATATCTTAAAGAGTACCTCAAACAACCTCATATAGGCAAGATGCAATTTGCATTTTATCTCATACTCCATGCAATTTCAACCACCCATATGCCCTGCACAGGCTACATACAGGCTGTATACAACCCCATACAACCCTGTGTAACCAACCCTTTTTTCATACACCTCATGCACTGCACGACAACCTTTTGCTATTGCATAACGCTGTATAATGCTGTACAATGCTCCAATCAACTTTTATAATTTGGGTAAGTTTTCTGATTCTGGAGGTGTACCAATGTTTCAACAGCAAGATTATTTCGCGGATCTCCCCCAACAGGATGTGGGGCAAGTAGCGGCCGTTATGGGCAAAATAGCGGCCGGCGGCCTTCATGCCGCTAAGGTTACTTTTCTTGTCTATAGCGGTTATCATGGCATTTCAGCCACATTAAGTTATGCTGGGGGGTCAGAATTGGCCCGTCTCGCCCAAATTGTCGGTATCGTCACCCTCGAACTCACTCTTCTCTCTCTCTACATTAGTTGGCATACCCAACGTATCACTGGCGCCGCCCAAAGCGTCGCCGCCGGTATCACTTACGCCATCGGCTTCACCCTCGCCTGTCTCGGCATCATCGCCGACTCCCAACTCCACGCCGGTATCCCCTTATCTGGTTGGCTAACCGCCTACCTCCGCTGGGGTCTTCCCCTCGCTCCCGCCCTCATGGCTCTCGGTGCCCTCTTCACCCACGAACTTAACCCCCACCAACTCCGCGCTCGCCGTGAAGCCTCGGCCAAACTCCAACATGAACAAGATAAATTTGAAGCTTATATGGCCACTCAACGCGCCCAAATGGATATCCAAAAATCAATCGCCAATATGCAATTGAACGCCCAACTGAGCGCCGCTAACCAAATTGCCACTTGGTATGGTAGCGATGAAGCCCAACAAGCCATCACCTCCCACGCTCTCAGCAACGCCCCCTCCCTTCTCCGCTCCATCGGCATCGATACAAAACACAACGCCCTCGCCTCCGCTTCGCCTAATCATCAACAAAATCCCACAACCCCGCCCCCGTTCAAAACCCACCCCGCCTCAAAACTTAACCAAACCCCTATCACTCCTATTATAATGACCCCTACTCCCCCCACCTCCATGACCAACGGCCATCAGGCTAACGGCACCCCCCCCACCCTCAACGGCATCCACTCAACCAATGGCACCAATGGCCCAAACTCCCCAAAAGCACCACGCGGAGGGGCGTAACCACAGACACCTCGGCCGCCCCAGCGGCCCCCAAGGCTTCAGCCTCAGCCGAACCGGCTCAACCAGCCCCACCCGCTAAAGCTGAATCCAAAAAGGCGACTACCTCGAAAACGCCGCCTCCGCATCCTAAAAAGATCGAATGTGCCTACTGTGGCCGGAAAATCTCTTCTGGTCGCCACGGCCGCAAAAGATATTGCACCGCTTCCTGTCGCCAAAGCGCTTATCGTCAACGGAAAGCTGAAGAAGACGCGGCCACCGCTTAATCACCAGCTACCCACCTTCCCGGAAGGTCGTCACAGACTCACTCCTTCACACCTTCCGGGAAGCTCACACATCACCTTTCTAACCACCCATCTTCCCGGAAGGTCGTCACCAATTCACTCCTTCACACCTTCCGGGAAGCTCACACATCACCTTAACAACAATTAATATCATTTCCCCGCTTCATTTGGTTCCGATGCTAACTTTCATCACCACCTCCTTGACGCTGGTCACAAATAGGGACGGCCTGACACGCAACAAACCGCCCCTATTTGCTACACACGCATCGCTTTATCCCCACTCGCGCCACGAGCCTGTAGCCGCACAGCCCCTGGGTTAGCTTCACTGACTAAATATTCCATCCGCGCCCGCTCCGCCCGCGTACCACCACCACGTCCACCAGCCTGACCCGCAGCCGCTACTGGTGTCTCTGTCCCCTTCTTGCGCGTCGTACCACTACTCCGCTTACGCGTCGTACCACTCTTCGTCGTCGCACTACTTGTCTTCCGCGTCGTTGAACTAGCCGTCTTCCGGCCACCAGTCGTCCCACTCGCCGTCTTTCGCCCACCAGTCGTCCCACTCGCCGACTGCGGACTCGCCGCGACCGCTTCCACCGGCGCCGCCGCCCGACTAGCCACCGACCCCACCGGCCCCGTCCGCGCCCCAACACGTGGCACCACCATCCGCTCGGCCCCCATCACCGGCGCTCGCGTCGGTTGCCGCCGCTGTCCCCGTCCCATCGGACCGGTACCACCTAAATTCCGACTAGACACGGCCGCACTCTGCCACAGCACTTGTCCCGCCATCGATAACGAACTAATAAATAAAATACGGGTTAACCACACAAACGTCGCTACTAAAATCGGCGCCCAGCGCAATAACTGCGCCCGACTCATAATCTCATTCCCCACCGCCGTGTTCAACAACGTCAACGACACCGCCCACCACGTCATCAACGCATTTAACGTCGCCCCTAACAACCACGCCCCCAGCAACGCCCACCCTTCCTTGTTACCCTCAGCCTCAACTTCCGGATTAAACAGATAGACCAACCCCGCAAAATCAATGGCACAGAACGCAATCGCTAAAATAGCCGCCCAACTCACCCCTACAAAATCCACACCCCCTAACAAACTCGACAAAGCGAACTTCGTCGTATCAAAATTAAAGACCTCAAAGGCCAACAACGCTACTAACAAAATCGCACCAATCACGGCCCGGTGCGATTGGGACACATCAAAAGACAGACCGTAAATCTCTACCCACTTTGGCTCATTGAAAATACACCTCCTCGGCGTCTAGCCAATTTAAAAAAACATATAGGTTCTCCTTTCGCCAATCGTATCCCCCTCACCCAAGCGGCAAGGTCCAATGATTGGCTTTTTATCAGATAAATTTGGTTGCTAATTGGGCCAATGCCCAGATGGATACAAATAAAAATGGTTGCAAATGGGCTTGATTACTATGAGAAACGAGCTAATAATCAAAGCCTCAAGTTGTTTAACCAAAAGATTTTACACATCTGATTTAACAACTTCAACGCATTAAACAACTCACCTTCAAAACTAACTCTCGAAACAATTTGTTTAATGCCCTTATTTACATTATACGGAAAATTTCGATTTTGAAAACAGGCAATTTGACCAATTTACGGATTTGTCACCAAAAGGGATTGAAATTTGATCTCAGAACGTTTACACTACCTATAAGACCCAATCACAAATGCGATCAAATGATCGAAAAAGTTTGGGTTTATATCAGCTTAAGGTATAATGAAGCAGTTGGTTAGCTCCCGATGCCCCTAACCCCCATCGTACGCTAACTTCGATAATCAACCTACAATTTTTCTGGTCAGATTATCAGCAGACAATAAAAAAGGCCCCGTAACTGTTTTTTTGGCAGAAGGCAGTTAGCAGGGCCTGGCAATGGGTACTAGTAGCTTACCACTATTAGCATACTTTCGTCAAGTTAACCCATTGCCTAATTTCAAGATTATGGAGAAATGGCAATGGTTTCCTTCAAATATCCCATATTTCTGGATACCCTCTCACAATTTGATCAGTTTTGGCTCACCACCCCACCCCGCTGGCGTGGTCTTTTCGCTATCACTTGGTCCCGATTTTTTGCATCTCGGCCGACCCTCTGCTTCGCTGTTGGCACAGCGACTCATGCTCTGGCCTCCACTTGGCCCCCGCTGACCGCCTTGGCCGGCTCCGTCAGCACCACCAAGAACCCAACAAACAGCAAAAAAGCTAAGTATTGGCATTACTTAGCTTTGGCTTGCTGAAAATTCATTTAATTTCAAAGCGGTTGGATTACGGTATTGGCATTACCTCCAACATCTCAGCCCCTTAATTGGGGAGGGGGATTTTGTATCCCTTGAGGTCGCTTTTTTCTAACAAAGGAAGAATATCATAGCTACGCATATTTGTCAAATCCGTCTCCAGTTGGCCAGCGCAACCAGCGTGCGCTATCCAGCTGGGTATGGATTTATTTATTTAAACCATATTCAAAAATTTAGGGCGGCCATGATAGCCGTTTGGCGTTATCACCCCCCCTAAACAGCAAAAAAGCCAGTGAGACCGCACTAGCTTTCTTTGCTGATTCTATATTTCAGAAACCGCATTTACTACTGACTTCTGTGTTCCCGCACTCCGTCAGTTTTCGAGGCCCCTTCAGTGGGGAGGGGGAGTTTTTGCCTCGGCGCGGTCTATTTGCTACATAGGAGGATAGCACACCCTCCGATCTATGTCAAGCGATCATCTGTTCGTTATGAACGGCCGTTGCCTGACGCCTAGATCGCCCCTTCAGTGGGGAGGGGGGATTTGTGTCTCATGACCACCTCGCCCGACGGAATTTCGGCCGCTTTGCTGGCCGCCAATCAACAGCTACTGGCTCGCCGCCAAGAACTGCGTGCGCGCGCCAGCATTCCGGAAGCTCGGCATAGCGTAACTTCAAAACAGCTTCCGGAATGCTCCCCTGCCCCTGCGCCAGCCCCCCTCACTACGCTCCCCCCTCACCTCGGCTGGCACAGCCCCGCTGTTACCAACACCCTCCGTCACTCCCCCCCGCCCCCCCCAGCATTCCGGAAGCTCGCTACACCCCCACCTCCAAACAGCTTCCGGAATGCTCCTCCCCCCCCCGATCTCAACGGCCATCTCAAACTCTACCCCACCCTCGCCCTCGCCCTCCTTCAACAAAATCATGAATCAGCCGGTCGCCTTTGGCTCTTATGCCGCTATCTTGATACCCAAGGGGTCGGCCACCTATCAGTGAAACAGCTACGTGACCAGCTAACGGCCAAAAACAGTCCCTGGCGGCTTTGTGGCCCCCGACAACTACGCAATCTAATCCAAGCGGGTGAAGGACTTTTCTGGCATCGAAATAACGGCCGTCTTTGGCTCCGTTCATTACAAAAAGTACTCGACAATCTCAATGTTTCCCGCCTTAGCGGCCACCCCATCCTCCTCCCTATCAAAACCTTACTCGAAGGGATTGGCACCGTCCGTGCTCACTTCTACGCCAGCTTCCACAGCGGTCGTCTCCCCGATACCGCGCCAGCCAGCAAACAACCTAAACCGATTGCGCGCGAAACGTTAACCTCTCTCACCGGTTGTAGCCCCAGCAGCCAACGTCGCTACGAAACGATTGCCGCCGTAAAGGCCAAGATGCAAATCGCGCTAGGGCCACAATGGTCTGAAATGGGGGCCGAGGAGTGGGGCTGGGAACGGGGAACGGCCGTTTTTAACTTTATCGACCACAAGGGCCAACACGGCCCCGCCGGGCAAACTTATCTTGCTTGGCAACTTCCCAATAGCTACCAAGGCCCGCACGCAACGTGCGCCCGTGGCCGGCAAAAGCAACTGAATCGCCATTTGCGCGACCTGCGAATAAAGGGCGCGGGCAACGAGCAAATCGAGCCTCAACTGCTTTACCATCACCACGGCGCGCAAGCTGTCCGCGCCTACAACCAAGCGCCTGACCAAACCTGCTATTGGGCCCAACGCCAATCTGTCGGCCGCTACCGCATCTGGGGGGTGCTACTACCCACTCATTAACCATCAAAACACAACCGGAAAAAAGTGAAACCCATTCTAAAGGGTAATATTAAATATTCTTAATGACTGATTAGCGCTTGTTCACACTTTCTTTAGAACTCTTAGGTAAAATAGCACCGCGTATTAAACGACATACTTTTTAGTTTAATACACTTAAATTCAACGCTTGTTTGGTTTCTGCCTAACTATAACCAAACAAGATTACAATAAAGGAGTATTGTATGAATAAAAATCTATTAGCGGTTGCTTTCGGTGTTGGGGTTCTCGTTCTTGGTGTGGTTGTTTACTTAGTTTTAGGCCCTACAGAAGAAGCATCTGCCCCCATTGAAGCGGAACCTATCGCTCTTGATGCCACCAATGACGGCAACAATGAAGCAGAAATGGCCTCTGATGAGGAAATGTCAGCTGATGATCATTCCGATGATAGTATGGCTGATGATAGTATGACCGATGATAGTATGACCAATGATGAGATGGCCGATGATAGTATGGCCGATGATGAGATGGCCGATGATAGTATGGCGACTGATACCGATACAGCCACGACTGAAGAAACCAACACCGCCGATGTTGGTACTTTAACTATCTACAGCATTGATCCCGAACAATCAGAGGTTCGTTTTGTCCTTGACGAACTATTACGAGGCGAACCGTTTACAGTGGTTGGTTCATCCAATCAAGTTGCTGGCGAAATCGCGGTCAATCTAGCTGATTTATCAGCAACACAACTAGGCACTATCACCATTAATGCCCGTACCTTCGCCACCGATAGTGGCAATCGTGACCGTGCTATTCGCAACCGTATTTTGAATACAGATAGCTTTGAGTTTATCACCTTTGTTCCTACGGAGATTATCGGTTTGGCTGGCTCGGCCGCCGTCGGTGACACCATTGAATTCGAAGTCGTTGGCGATCTCACAATTCGTGATGTAACGCTCTCTGAACGCTTCACCGTCTCTGCCACCGTCGATTCTGACACGCAAATTAGTGGCTCGGCCAACAGCATCATCTCCCGTAGCGACTACGGATTAACGATCCCTTCAGTCTCTTTTGTGGCTGAAGTTGATGAAGAAGTACAGCTCGAAATTGATTTCGTCGCCCCCGCCAAATAAATGCGTGGTTAATTGAGTAAATTAAAGAGGTCGATCTCATCGGCCTCTTTTTCATTCTTGTACCAAAGACCTTTCGGCAACGAATCAAGGCCTAAAGGGTAATGACCTTTACTTATTTTATAATGTTCTGGCCAATTCGCCTCAATCGTGTCCTGGGGCCACGTTTGTAAAAAATGGACGGCAACAGCATCTGCTCGTTGCTTAATCTCAGTGCGTTCTTGTGGCCAACGCCCATTCTTAACATCACGGATAATCGACAAACTTTTCATGACCCCAGCCAAAACCCCCCAATTACCTTGCCGCAATGCAGCCGCCATGCTAACTGGTAATAATAATGTCGCCGTTGTTTTCTCTGGCTGTAACAAAACATACGGTTCTCCCTCTGGAAAATGATAACGAGCGGCAAATAAAGCGGGCATGCCTTGTTGAATAACCGCTTGTAACATATTGGCCGTTATCACTGGTGTAACCACCATATCGGCTATCGCTTTATCATAAATATCAGGCAAGGAGGTTAATTTTGGCGGTAAATCTCGTCGCAAATAATCTAGGGCCGTTTGCCAATACGCTTCAACAACGGCCGTTACCACCACCCACGCCTCCGCCCCATAATACGATTTACTTAAATCAATATCTCCATATAATTGGTTTAACATCTCAAATGTGGTTATCATCACAGACTCTGTTGGCTAATTAAAATCAAAGGTACAATATCATAACATCTTTTTACCGAAATCAATAGGAGAAATAAATGAGTAAGAAAACGCTCGAATATGAAGTACCGCTAACCGTTGGTATGCAACGTCTATTATTAATAGCCAGCGGACTTGTTTTTATTATTGGCATACCCTTATTTTTGCTACCCACCTATAGTCAATTTTTCGCTTGGACAATCAATCCCCCATTAACCGCTACCTTTTTAGGGGCTGGTTATTGGGCTAGCACACTAATTGAATATTTAGCCTCAAAGGAACCAAGCTGGCCGCGGGCTCGTGTCGCTGTGCCCGCTGTCTTAACGTTTACTGCCCTAACCTTTGTCGCTACGGTTCTACATATCGATAAGTTTCATTTTGGTGCCGACTTTGCTTGGTATACCCGTATCGGTACATGGGTTTGGTTACTGGTGTATGCCAGTGTGCCCGGTTTAATGTCTGTGTTATGGTGGCGCCAAGAAAAAGGGTTAGGTGAGATTGCTACTGAGGCCCTGCCCGTTTCTGCGCCACAACCATTACCAAATTGGTATCGTGGTCTATTGTCAGCACAAGGGGGTGCCATGATTTTGTTGGGGGTTTTGATGTTTATATGGCCTGTGCAGGTTGCTGTCGTTTGGCCGTGGGCGCTATCCGCCTTAACTGGTCGTGCCGTCGGTGCTTGGCTTGTTGGCATTGGCCTCACATTAGCCCATTCAGGCTGGGAAAATGATTGGCGTCATATTTACAGTAGCTGTGTCAGTAGCGCTGTTTTAGGTATTTTACAACTATTGGCCTTATGGCGTTTTGCTGATTCAATTCATCCCCTAACAGGTGAAATTGTTATTAATTGGAACCAACCAGCTATTTGGATCTATTTAATCTTTTTCTTGTCAACGGGCTTAGCTGGCGCTTATGGCTGGTATTATATTCGCCAATCAGGCTTAAAATAACCGTTCTAATATTGTTCTAACACCCACTGTAAATCAGTTTACATGAAAGGTGTAACATGCTCACTTACAGTTACTAGGGCAGTTTGCTATACTTATATCAAGTTAACCAACACATTTAATCACAACGGTGTTGTTGAGCGGCGGTCTGGACGGAGTTTTACTCGCGGTCAAAGGATATCAGCCAATCACATCAGTCCAAAACTTAGAAGGATGGTTAACTTTAATGAAATATCCCCCCTCTTAAGGAAGCCCAAGCCATTACGAACTTGGGCTTTTTTTGTTTTTGTGCCCTTCTTCTAAAATACGTTATCATTGTACTTATGGTAAAACCTGCAAACTTCAGCCATTTCTGGCACCAATATCAAGATCGGCCTTATTTTCGCTTTCATCAGCCGCGGTACCAATATTTGATCGAGTTGTTAGCACGGTATCCGCTACTAACTGAAAAACCGAATGTTCTTGATATTGGCCCCTCGCGTCTAACCGAATTACTTCATCTTTACTATCAAACCCCCATCCATTCCCTCGGCCTCGAACCAGACGCCACCTCCCCCCGCGGCCCCCACTACCATTTTGACCTTAACCTATGCCAAAAACCAGAAGATTGGCGTCAAGACCATGGCCCCTACGACCTTATCGTCATGGCTGAAGTTATCGAACATCTGTATACCTCCCCCGCCTTCGTTCTAGCTTACTTGCGGACGCTACTCAAACCAAATGGCTATTTGCTCATTCAAACCCCTAATGCGGTTGCTATCGACAAACGGGCCAAACTGCTATTTGGCTATAACCCCTATTCCCTCATTCGCCTTAATCGACACGGCCATTATCGTGAACTCACTCTCCCCGAACTAAATAAATATGCCCGTAACAGTAATTTACTAACCGTCGAAGCTAGCCACCATCAATATTTTGATTTGCGTTATCGTAAACGAACCTACCAAGGTACATTCGATCATGCGCCACCGACCCCCAAAGCCCATTTTCTCCAAATTATTAATTATTTGCTAAACTATGCCCCACCTACCTGGCGTGCAGGCATTACCATTCTCCTAAAACCAACCCAAAATTAACCAATATCCCCTATTTGACCATAATTAAATATTGAATCCGTAACTCTCCCCCTCCTTACTGGGTTTATATATACACGGCGAGGGACATCCTCCTATTCGTTACGGTAATTGTCGTTGTAAACCCATTTCGGCTTAGATTAATTTATAAATGAATCGTTACCTGATTAGCGTTTGAAACGTTGATTTACGCGGGTGTCCCCTGTCTCTTGACAAGATAAAGCAAAATAGGTTGGCAACAGCTTCCTCTGTACATTGGTGAAGTGTCAGAGGAAGCGTTGACTCTAGTCTATTTTAAATGATGAGGAATCTATTTTTGGAGAAACATATGTCCACTGATTTAACCGCAAACAGTGCCCAAACTGCCTTGCAGAAAACCCCTATCGCCATTATTGGTGTGGCTTCGGCTTTCCCCAAAGCTGAAAACGCACAACAATATTGGGATAATATTGCTTATGAGGTTGACTGTATCACCGATGTCCCCCCCTCCCGGTGGGAAATTGACGATTATTTTGACCCTGACCCGAGAACGCCAGATAAAACATATTGTCATCGTGGTGGGTTCTTACCTGATATAGATTTTAATCCGATGGAGTTTGGCTTACCCCCAAATATCCTCGAGCTGACCGATGTTTCCCAACTGCTTTCATTAATTGTAGCCCGTCAAGCCCTCGGCGACGCCGGCTATCAACAAGCTTCTGATGAACTACGTGCGCGAACTGGCGTTATTTTAGGCGTTGGCGGTGGCCAAAAATTGATCACCCCCCTTACCTCTCGCCTGCAATACCCGGTTTGGGAACGTGTCTTGGAAAGCAGTGGTATCGGTGCTGAAGACCGAGCCAAAATTATCGAAAAGATTAAATTAGCGTACATTCCTTGGGAAGAGAACTCCTTCCCAGGTATGTTAGGTAACGTCATTGCTGGTCGTGTCGCTAACCGGCTTGATTTAGGGGGCGTTAATTGTGTTGTTGACGCCGCTTGTGCCGCCTCACTCGCTTCGGTCAAAATGGCGGTGAGCGAGCTAGTCGAAAAGCGTTGCGATATGATGATTACCGGTGGCGTCGATACCGATAACTCCATTTTTATGTATATGAGTTTTAGTAAAACGCCCGCCTTCTCGCGCAAACAAGCGATTCGTCCCTTCGATACAAATGCGGACGGGATGATGATTGGCGAAGGGGTTGGCATGGTTGTCATGAAACGGTTGGCCGACGCGGAACGGGATGGCGACCGGATTTATGCGGTATTGAAAGGGATTGGAACATCGAGCGACGGCCGTTACAAAAGTATCTACGCCCCCCGGGCCTCAGGCCAATCGTTGGCTGTGACCCGTGCTTACGAAGATGCTGGTTACAGTCCCAGCACGGTCAGCCTCGTGGAGGCTCACGGCACCGGCACCCCTGCTGGCGATCCCACCGAATTTGCTGGCCTCAGCGAAGTTTTTGGCCACAACAACCCGCAAAAGCAACATATCGCCCTCGGCAGTGTCAAATCCCAGATTGGACATACCAAAGCGGCCGCTGGCATCGCCAGCTTGATTAAAACAGCCTTGGCCATTCACCATAAAGTGTTGCCCCCCACCCTCAAAATCGAAAAACCGAACCCTAAATTAAATATTGAAGACAGTCCCTTCTATTTAAATACCCACACACGGCCGTGGCTCCGCGCTCAAGGTGCCCCACCCCGCCGTGCCGGCGTCAGCGCCTTCGGCTTTGGTGGCACCAACTTCCACTTCACGTTAGAAGAGCACCAAGATGACCATGATGAAGCGTACCGCTTACACCATGTTCCCCAAATGATCTTGCTTTCAGCCAACACACCGGCCCAATTAGCCACAAGTATCCAAAACCAAATCGCTGCTTTGCAAAACAGCCCCGCCAGCAGTTTCAATGAATTAACGGCGCTGGCCGCCAAACCGATTCCCGCCACCGCCGCCCGCCTCGGCTTTGTCGCCATAGATGCCGAAGAGGCGCTCTCTTTCTTCAACTTGGCCTTAACCACATTACAGAAACAAGGTGATGCGCCCGCGTGGCAACATCCTAAAGGGATTTTCTACCAACGACAAGCCCAAGAAACGAAAGGAAAAGTTGTCGCCCTCTTCCCTGGGCAAGGTTCCCAATATTTAGAAATGGGACGTGAAGTGGCGATTAACTTCCCCCAAATTCGGCGCGCGTATGGTCGTATCGATGCTTTGTTCACCGCTGAAGGGTTAGAGCCATTGTCACGTACTGTATTCCCCAATCCCGTTTTCACGGAGGAAGCGCGACAAGCTCAAGAAAAACAGTTAGAACAGACGGAGCATGCCCAACCAGCCATTGGTACCTTTAGTTTTGGTCTGTACAAATTATTGCAGCAAGCGGGCTTTGCCCCAGACTTTACCGCCGGCCATAGCTTTGGTGAGCTAACGGCGTTGTGGGCTGGTGGTGTGTTAAGTGATACCGATTACTTCTTCCTGATTAAAGCCCGCGGCCAAGCGATGGCTCCCCCAGCGGCCACCAACTTCGATGCTGGCACCATGCTAGCGGTACAAGGAGATGTGGCCAATATCAAGCCGTCGTTACAAGGGTTGACCGGCGTAACCATTGCTAACTATAACTCTAACAAACAAGTGGTGTTAGCTGGTTCCAAAGCGGCGATGCAAACAGCACAACAACAATTGCTCAGCAAAGGATTTAAGGCGACGATGTTGCCGGTCTCGGCCGCGTTCCACACCCATTTTGTGGGGCATGCGCAACGGCCGTTTGCCGAAGCGATCGCCCAAGCCGCTTTCAATACTCCCAACATCCCCGTTTACAGCAACAGCACCGGCCAACCTTATGCTCACAACCCCCAAACTATCCAAGCCGCTTTGCAAGAGCATATTTTGAAACCGGTCATGTTCCAACAAGAGATTGAGAACATCTACGCCGCTGGCGGGACGATTTTTGTCGAAATTGGACCCAAACGGGTCTTAACCAGCTTAGTTGATGATATTTTAGGCGACCGGCCCCATGTGGCTATCTCCTTGAACCCCAGCCGGAGCAAAGATAGTGACCGCCAACTGCGTGAAGCATATGTGCAGTTACGTGTTGTTGGGGTTGAATTAGGGGCGTTGGATCCGTACACATTGCCATTCTCAGCCCCGACCGCATTTAAGAAGACACCCGTTAACGTGCTCTTAAATGGTAGCAACTACGTGAGCCCTAAAACAGAGGCCGCTTATCAAGAAGCATTGGCTGATGGCCATACCGTGACGATCCATGGTGCCACGACCACCGTCAAGACCATGCCCGTCAAGACCGCTCCACCCGTCGCCGCCCAAACGCCACCCCCGCCACCCCTTAGCAATGGCCAACCGAAACCGGTGTTGGCTAACGCGACCAACGGCCATAATAAGATCGCAACCTTAGCCACGCCACCGCCGACCAATGGGAGAACGGCACCGCCCCCACCCCCAGCGGCGCGGCCAGCACCGCCCCCACCCCCAGCGGCGCGACCAGCCCCGCCGCCCCCACCAGCGGCATCCCGCCCCACCCCACCCCCAGTTGTGACCCGTCCGGTAGTAGCCAATGGAGCCCGGCCGGCGGCCACAGCCGCCAACGGCTCCGGCCTTGAAGCTGGCTTGAATCAGCTCCACCAACACCAAGCGGAAACATTGCGGGTGCATGAAGTTTACTTACAACAACAACAAGCGTATACAGATACCGTTCTGGGCTTATTGCAACAACATTATGGTGGCCAAGCGAAGCTAACCACGCCAAGTATGAAAAGCGCCAGTAACGGGACAATGAAAGCGGTGGCTCCAGCTGCCCCACCCGTTGCCCCAGCCGCGCCAGCCCTGTCTGTGCCCACGGCCCCAGCCGCGGCCCCGCCAGCGCCAGCCGCCCCACCAGCGCCAGCCGCTCCATCAGCACCAGCCGCTACCAGCTCCGGCCCGTCATTGGCCGAGCTGTCCAGCGCAATGTTAACCATCGTCAGTGATAAAACGGGCTATCCGGAAGAGATGCTTGAACTAGAGATGGACATGGAAGCGGATTTAGGTATCGATTCGATTAAACGGGTCGAGATTTTGGGCGCGATGCAGGATGAATACCCCGATTTACCCGAAGTGAACCCAACGGAACTCGCTGAATTGCGGACGTTGGGCGAGATTGTGACCTACATGCAAGCGCAGGGTGGCGGCGCGGCGACCACGCCAGCGTTATCCGTACCGGCCGAGCCAGTAGCAGCGCCAATGACCGCCGCAGCACCAGTTGCGCCACCTGCTACCAGCACCGGCCCCTCGTTGGCCGAGCTGTCCAGCGCGATGCTGACCATCGTCAGTGACAAAACGGGTTATCCAGAAGAGATGCTCGAACTAGAGATGGATATGGAAGCAGATTTAGGTATCGATTCGATTAAACGGGTCGAGATTTTAGGGGCGATGCAGGATGAATACCCTGATTTGCCCGAAGTGAATCCAACGGAACTCGCTGAATTGCGGACGTTGGGCGAGATTGTGACCTACATGCAAGCGCAGGGGAATGGCGGGGCGACCGCGCCAGCGTTATCCGTACCGGCCGAGCCAGTAGCGGCTCCCACACCAGTGGCGACACCAGCCGTACCAGCTGCTACCAGCACCGGCCCATCGTTGGCCCAGCTGTCCAGCGCGATGTTAACCATCGTCAGTGATAAAACGGGCTATCCGGAAGAGATGCTCGAACTAGAGATGGATATGGAAGCAGATTTAGGTATCGATTCGATTAAACGGGTCGAGATTTTGGGCGCAATGCAGGATGAATACCCCGATTTGCCCGAAGTGAATCCGACGGAACTGGCTGAATTGCGGACGTTGGGCGAGATTGTGACCTACATGCAAGCGCAGGGGAATGGCGGGGCGACCGCGCCAGCGTTATCCGTACCGGCCGAGCCAGTAGCGGCGCCAACACCAGTGGCGACACCAGCCGTGCCAGCTGCTACCAGCACCGGCCCATCGTTGGCTGAGCTGTCTAGCGCGATGCTGACCATTGTCAGTGACAAAACGGGTTATCCAGAAGAGATGCTTGAACTCGAGATGGATATGGAAGCGGACCTCGGTATCGATTCGATTAAACGGGTCGAGATTTTGGGCGCGATGCAGGATGAATACCCCGATTTACCCGAAGTGAACCCAACGGAACTCGCTGAATTGCGGACGTTGGCCCAGATTGTTGACTACCTGGGAAAAGCGGACTTGGCCCTGCCGGGGGACACGGTCACGCTTAATACGATTTCCCCCGCACCTAGCCAAACGATCACCCGTAGTGTGGTCACGCCACAACCACTCCCCTACCCCGACTTCTTGGCGGTTAATTTCCCCGCTGGTCATGTCTGTCTTGTTGTTGATAGTGGCACACCGTTGACCGCGGCCTTGCTGGCGGCCTTGTCACAACAAGGGTGGCCAGTGGCCTTACTCCAATGGCCAACAACGGTGGTTGCGACGACAACAGCCGCTCCCGCCGGTGTCATGGCTGTGCCTTTAGCTGATACGAGTGAGTCCGCTTTGCAAACGGCATTGAGTCGTGTTGAACAGCAAGCAGGCCGAGTGGCCGCTTTTGTTGGGTTACAACCAGCAGCCAGCGCTGGACAAGAAGAGGCGGTCTTGCAGACGGTTTTCTTGGCGGCTAAACATTTACAACCAAGTTTGACAGCGGCGGCGGAGCAAGGGTACGCCGCCTTCCTCACGGCCACCCAATTGGATGGCTCGTTGGGGGTGGCTGGTAGCCACGATTACGAACCGCTTTGGGGTGGCTTATTTGGCTTAACCAAAACGTTGAATTTAGAGTGGCCAGCTGTTTTCTGCCGAGGGGTTGATTTACATCCCGATTATGACGCGCAACAGATGGCCCAATGTGTGGTGGCTGAGTTGCACGACCCCAATCGGCTTCTGTTGGAGGTTGGTTATGGGGCGACTGGTCGGATGACATTAGCCGCCGTCCCCTCTGATGTCGACACGCCGGTGACGCCAGACACACGCATCACCTCCGAATCGGTGTTTGTGGTTAGTGGCGGGGCGAAAGGGATTACGGCCCAATGTGTCATTCGGTTGGCGGAGCAGTACCAATGCCGCTTCGTGTTGTTAGGCCGCTCCAATATTGAGGCGGTGGATATTCGCTGGGTGCCAGCGGGCACGGACGAAGCCGGTCTTAAGCGGCTGATTATGGGTCGGTTGCAACAAGCGGGTGAAAAACCAACGCCAGTGAAGGTGCAAAAGATTGCGCGGTCAGTGGCGTCGAAGCAAGAGATTGAAGGGACGATTGCGGCGATTGAGGCGGCGGGTGGCCGAGCGGTTTACCTGAGCGTTGATGTGACCGATGCGGCGGCGGTGCAAGCGGCTCTCGCTAACCAGCCGTTAGGCACAGTCACCGGCCTCATCCACGGCGCGGGCGTCCTCTCCGATAAATTAATCGAGAAGAAGACGGAAGCGGATTTTCAAGCGGTGTATGGCACCAAGATTCGTGGCTTGAAGGCGCTATTAAGCGCGGTCACGATGGAGGATTTAACCCATATCGTGCTCTTCTCCTCGGCCGCCGGTTTTTATGGCAATGTGGGGCAATCAGATTATGCGTTAGCCAATGATATTCTCAACAAGAGTGCCTATGCCCTCCAAGCCCAATACCCAGATTGTCACGTGGTGGCGATTGATTGGGGCCCTTGGGATGGTGGTATGGTCACCCCCGCCCTCAAAAAGTTGTTCCAAGAACGGAATATCCAAGTGATTCCGCTGGATATGGGTACTTGGTTGATGAATTTTGAGATGGCACCGGCTAATGCTGGCGTTACGCAAACAGTGGTTGGTGGACCACTCTCGTTTAGCAGTGATGAGATCGATTTGAGCCTGCGCCAACATCGGATTTATCGGAACCTAGATGTTGAAGCCAACCCGTTCTTGCAAGACCATGTCATCGGTGGCCATCCCGTGTTGCCGACGGTGTGCGCGATTGCGTGGATGGGGACGGCGTGTGAGCAGTTGTATCCAGGCTTTACGCTGTTTAGCTGTGATGATTATCAAGTATTGAAGGGGATTGTGTTCGATGAAGAGAATCAAAACGCCCAATATGTGCTTGATTTGGAGGAAGTGACCAAGAGCGAAGGCAAAATTGTGCTGAAAGCGATGGTGTGGAACGAGCCGGAAGCGGGCAAGAAGCGCTTCTATTATCGGGCGCAGTTGACGCTGTTGAGCCGATTGCCGGAAGCGCCAAGGTACCCAACGGTCGATTTGACGCCAAGCCATGTGATTGAACAGAAGACGTTGTATGAAGATGGGACGTTGTTCCATGGTCCTTGTTTCCAAGGAATTAGCCGTGTTTTGAATATTACGCCGGAGAAGGTGACGATGGAATGTTTGTTACCAGCCTTGACGGCGGCAGAGCAAGGGCAGTTCCAAGTGGTTAGCTTTAATCCGTTTATCGCTGATGGTCAGTTCCAAAGTATGGTGGTGTGGGCGCGTCATTTCCATGATGCAGGCAGTTTGCCATTGCGGACGAAGCATGGCGAGCAGTTCCGTCCCATTCCCTTTGATGTGACGACATATGTGACGATGGAAGTCAAAGAGAGCACCCCGACGAAATTGGTAGCGGATATTATCACGCATGATGCGGACGGGTTGATTTATGCCCGGGTGATTGATGCTGAAGTGACGATTAGTGAGCAGTTAAACAAGCTGTTTGTCCCTAAAGGGGCTTAGTATGAGCGCCACGGGTGGCGGCTACGGCCGCCACCCTTCTTTCGATTCCAGAGAATGAGGAAAAGGTTTATCAGTATGGATAAAATTGCGATAGTTGGTTTGGCATGTCTCTTTCCCGATGCCAGCAACCCGGAACAGTATTGGCAAAATTTAATCGCGCAGAAGGATGCGCGGTCGCAGGCGACGGCCGAGCAGATGGGGGTTGACCCCAACATCTTTTACACGCCGAATAAAGGGGTTACCGATAAATATTATTCGATTCGTGGTAGTTATATCCGCGATTTTCAGTTTAATCCGACCGGTTATCAGCTGACGCCAGATTTTTTGCAAAGCTTGGATACGCTATTCCAATGGCCATTGCATGTGGCGCGGGAAGCGTTGTTGGATAGTGGTTATTGGGGAGATACGAGCTTATTGCAACGTTGCGGCGTGGTTTTAGGTAACTTATCGTTCCCGACGCAAACCTCCCAACGGCTATTTGCGCCCATTTATCATGAAGCGATTGGAGAAGCGGTACGCGAGTTGCTGGGGGCGCCCCAGTTGAAATTGGGGACGACGGAAGACAATCATGATTTGACTCCTCACAATATGATGATATCTGGCTATCCGGCGGCGGTGATTGCCCAAGCGCTCGGTTTAGGTGGGGCCAATTTTGCCCTTGATGCGGCTTGTGCCTCTTCATTATATGCAGTTAAGTTAGCGGGCCAATATTTGTTATCAGGTAAAGCGGATTTGATGTTGGCGGGTGCAGTTAGTCGTGCCGATCCATTCTTCATCAATATGGGCTTTTCCATCTTCCATGCCTATCCGGAAACACGCGGCAGCCAACCATTGAACCAAGTATCAGGAGGTTTGGTCGCGGGTGAAGGGGCGGGCATCTTCGTATTGAAACGGCATAGTGATGCGGTGCGGGATGGTGACAAAATCCATGCGGTAATTAGTGGTGTCGGCTTATCGAATGATGGGAAAGGGAAATTTTTACTCCAGCCGAATCCGAAAGGGCAGATTTTAGCGTTTGAGCGGGCGTACACCCAAGCGGGTATTTCGCCAGCAGACGTTGATTACGTCGAGTGCCATGCGACCGGCACGCCCGTAGGGGACACGACAGAAATTAATTCGATGGATAGTTTCTTTGGCCAATATGGGGCCAAACCGTTAATTGGATCGGTCAAATCGAATTTTGGACATCTGTTGACGGCGGCAGGGATGGTAGGGATGACCAAAGTGATTTTAGGGATGGGGGCGCGGACCATTCCGGCGACGATTAATGTCGATCAGCCGGTGGCGTCGAAGAATGGGGTCATTGCGGGTGAGCAAATTGTGCGCGAGACGATTCCGTGGCCCCAGCAAGGGGACACCGAACGAGCGGGGGTTAGCGCGTTCGGTTTTGGGGGGACAAATGCCCATCTCATTTTAGAGAAAGAGGCAGCCACCGTTGACCCGACCCCCCCACCCGCCTCGGCCCAAATGGCGATTATCGGCATGGATGCCATCTTTGGTGATTGTGACGGTTTGGCGGCGTTGAACGAGACGATCTACCACGGGAAACAACATTTCAAGCCAGTACCCAAAGGGCGGTGGCAAGGGGTGGAAAATAATCAAGAGCTATTAGCCGCCTACGGTTTTGATAATGGCGCTCCTGAAGGGGCGTACATCACCGATTTTGATATCGATTTCCTCCATTTCAAGATACCACCAAATAATGATCAGCCGATACCACAACAGCTATTGGTGTTGAGCGTGGCCGATCGGGCGGTACAAGATGCCGGTTTGGAGCCAGGAGGCAATGTGGCCGTGATTATCGCCATGGGAACAGAGCTATCGTTGCATCGGTTCCGAGGACGGTGTGATTTAATTTGGGAGTTGCCCCAAAGTTTGGCCCAATGTGGCATTACCTTGACGCCAGAGCAAGAGGCGGAGCTAGAAGCGATTAGCAAGAATAGCATTCATGAGCCAGCTGAAGTTAATCAGTACACCAGCTTTATCGGTAACATCATGGCTAGCCGCATCGCGTCCCAATGGGATTTCTCGGGGCCAGCGTTCACGTTGTCGGCGGAGGAGAATTCCGTCTTTAAAGCGTTAGAAGTGGCGGAGATGTTCTTGGCGGCAGGTGAAGTGGATGCGGTGGTGGTTGGTGCGGTCGATTTAGCCGGTGGTTTAGAGAATGTGTTACTGCGCCACCAGATGGCACCGGTCAACAGTGGCCAACCGACGATGAGCTATGATGAGCAAGCGGATGGTTGGTTAGTGGGTGAAGGGGCCGGGGTTGTTGTCTTGAAACGTGGCGAGCAAGCGGTGGCCGATGGGGACCGGATTTACGCCATGATTGATGGGGTGAAAGTGCATCAAGGGGCGGGGCCGGGGCCGCAGGCGGCTGAAGTGGAGACGACGCTGAAAGCGGCGCTCAGTTTGGCTGAAGTGACGCCAGCTGATATTGGTTACATGGAGCTGTTTGGGAGCGGGATTCGGGAGCAAGATCAGGCGGAGGCGGCGGGGGTAACGGCCGTTTACCGCCGTAACAGCGATTTACCAACCTGCGCCCTCGGCAGTGTCAAAGCGAATATCGGTCACACCTATGTGGCCGCGGGCATTGCCAGCCTCATCAAAACGGCGCTCTGTTTGCATCATCGGTACATCCCCCCCACCCCAGGTTGGCAAGGGCCCAAAGCGGGCTTGGCGACGTGGAACGAGACACCATTTTATGTGGCCGATACAGCACGGCCGTGGCTGTTAGATAAGGGTCAGAGCAAACGACGGGCGGCGATTAACGGTTTAGGTTCCGACCAAGCATATGCCCATCTGTTATTATCGGAACCGGAAACGGTCCCGATGGTGACCAGTGACCATTTTGCGCATACCGGCTTGGTCCTGATACCGATTGCGGGTGACAACGAGGAGCAATTAACGGCGCAGTTAAGCGATCTATTGACAGATTTGAAAAGCACGACCAGTTTGCCCCAATTGGCGCGGCAATGGTTTGATCGGTATCAGACGAAAGCGACGGCGCAGTTGACAGTCGCTTTGGTTGAAGAGACGGCCGAAAGTTTGCGTCAACAAGTTGAGTTGGCTTTAAAAGGTGTGCCCAACAGCGTAGCGGCGGGCAAGCCGTGGAAGACGCCGAGCGGCAGTTATTTTAATCCGACCCCGTTGGGGCGTGACAGCAAAGTGGCGTTCGTTTATCCGGGGGCGTTTAGCGCTTATCCGGGGTTAGGCCAAAGCTTGCTGGCCCATTTCCCCGAGCAGTACCCGGAATTTATCGAGACATTGCCGGAGGCGTCTGAACTCATCGGGCACAGTAAATTGTATCCACGGACGTTACGCCGCTGGAGCAAGGAAGAAAGCAGTGAGTATGGGCGCGCGTTTGCCGATGATTCGATCAATTTGATGCAGGCGGGAGCGACTTACGCGACATTGATGACCCGTATTTTGAATAACAGCTTCAAATTAAAGCCAGACGCGGCGATGGGTTACAGCTTAGGCGAGATGACGATGATGTTTGGCATGGGGGTGTGGTCGGTGACGGACAATAACAGTACGGAGCTGAAAGCGTCGCCGTTATTCCGTGAGCGGGTATCGGGAGTGAAGAATGCGGTGCGTGATTATTGGAATTTGCCACCCGCGTCGGCGACGGAGCCGGATGATATTTGGGGCTTATTTGTGTTAAAGATGGCGCCGGAAAAAGTGGCGGAAGCGGTTGCGACGGAAGAGCGGGTCTTTTTGACCCACATCAACACGTTGGGAGAAGTGATTATTGCTGGTGAGCCGGCCGCGTGCCAAGCATTGATTGAGCGGTTGAACTGCCGACGGTCGATGCGCTTGCCGTATAACCATGTGATTCATTGTCCGCCGATGAAAGCGGAGCATGGGACGTTTAAAGCGTTAAACACAATTCCGGTGACGGCGCAGATACCAGATGTTGATTTCTATTTTGCGGCGGATGGAAAGCGGCGCCAATTAACGAGCGAAGGGATTGCGGAGTCGATTGCGACAGGGACGTGCCAAATGCTCGATTTTCCGGCGCTGGTGCAACAGGCGTATAGCGACGGAGTGCGTGCATTTGTTGAAGTAGGGCCGCGCAGTGCATGTCGTTGGTGGATACATGACATTTTGAAAGGGCAGCCCCATGTGGCCGTCAATGCAGACCGGCGGGGTCAAGATGATAAGACGACGTTGGTGCAGATGATGGCGCAGTTGGTGACGGAGCGGATTCCGGTTGATTTGAGTCCGTTGTATGTGACGGCGGTGCCGGAGCCGGTGAAGAAGCTGTCGTTGGTGCGGACGGTTAATTTGGTGGAGACACCGATACGGGAGTCGATTTTAACGGCCGAGAATAAAGCGATGTTTGCGGGGGTGACGGCGGCGGTGCCGGCGGCCGTGGGGACGATGGTGCCAGCGATGCCGGTCCCCCCTGCCCCAGTGATGGCGATGGAAGAGATGAAAGAGCCCTTGTTATTAGGGTCGGCGGCGGCGACACCGACACCGCCGCCTGCTTATCAGTTTGTACAAAGCCGTGGTGGTGGGGTTCCCCCCGCCCCACGTTATGAAGAACGAAATGAAGAGAAGAGGTTTATGGACGAACAGACGACAATCCCAGCCACGCCAGCACCAGCCAATGGTAATGGCACGGCGACAGTGGCCGATGATAATGGTTTATTGCAACGGCAATTAGAGAAGTTGAATGAGAATTTATTGCGTGGACATGAGGTGCATATGGCCTTTTTGGAAGCGCAGCAAGCGACGATGCGGAAGTTAGAAGATTTGGTGCAGGCGCAGATGGGTGGTGGTGCGGCGCCGGCGCGGATGCCGGTGAAGCAGATTCCGCAATACAATCAGCCGGAAGAAGTGATTTGGGATTATGATGATTTGTTGGAGTTCGCCGAGGGCAAGATTGCGCCGGTGTTTGGTGAAGAGTACGCCATCATCGATCAATACAGCCGACGGGTACGCCTCCCCACCCCACCCTACTTGTTAGTGACGCGGGTGACGAAGATGGAGGCGGAGCGTGGTGTGTTTGAGCCATCGACGATGACGACGGAGTATGATATTCCGTTTAATTCATGGTACACGACGGATGGGCAAATTCCGTGGGCGGTAGCGGTTGAATCGGGGCAATGTGATTTGTTACTGATCAGTTATCTCGGTATCGACTTCCAGAACAAAGGGGAACGGGTTTATCGGCTTCTCGATTGTACGTTGACGTTCTTAGATGATATTCCGTTAGAAGGACAGACGTTACGTTACGATATCAGCATCAACTCATTCGCCCGTAGTGGTGACAGTTTGTTATTCTTCTTCAGTTACAACTGTTTTGTGGGTGACAAGATGGTGTTGAAGATGCGTGGCGGTTGTGCTGGGTTCTTCACCGATGAAGAGTTAGCTGGCGGGAAAGGGATTATCACCTCGGCGAAAGAGAAAGAGGCGAAGGCGTTGATTGAGAAGCAACGGTTTGAGCCATTGTTACAGTGTCACAAGCGTCAATTTACGCGGGAGGAGTTGTTACCGTTAATTCATGGTGATGTGGCGGCGGTGTTTGGGCCGGCATATGAGCAGAATGGTTTGAATCCATCGTTACATTTACCGCCGGAAGGGATTTTGATGATTGACGGAATCGGCAAAGTGGATCCGTATGGCGGGGCTTGGGGTTTGGGGATGATTGAGTCGGTGAAGATATTGGAGCCGGAGCATTGGTATTTCCCGTGTCACTTTAGTGATGATCAGGTGATGGCGGGGTCGTTGGTGGCCGAGGGGTGTAGCCAGCTGTTACAGTTCTACTTAATGTACCTCGGGTTCCAAACGTTGACGCGTGACGCACGGTTCCAGCCGATGCCTGATTTACCCCAAGTGGTACGGACCCGTAAGCAGATTACAGCCTGCTCCTCCAAACTTATCTACCGTTTAGAGATAACGGAATTAGGGTTAGAACCGAAGCCATACGCTAAGGCGAATGTTGACATTATCTTTGAGGGACGTGTCGTTGTTGACTTTAAAAACTTAGGGTTACAGTTAGTGGAGAAAAGCCCTGACGATCCATACTATCGGGCTGACTTAGCCGGCGTAACGGCGGAAAACGTGACGGTGCTACCAGAGGAAACAGCGTCACAAATTACAGACGTTACATCGGACAGTGCACGCACTGTCAGAGTGTCTCAGGCTACACAAACGTCACAAACAGGCCAGGTTACATCAGACAGTGCACGCACTGTCAGAGCGACTCAAGCTACACAAGCGTCACAAACAGGGCAAGTTACATCAGACAGTGCACGGAGTGCGCCGCAACCTCCGGTAGCGACAGCACAGTATAAACCGTCACCAGCGTTATACGACGACCATCACATCAAACATTTTGCGACAGGGTCGATTACGGCTTGTTTTGGTGAAGATTACCGTATCTTTGAAGGAGAGCGGATTCCACGGACACCGAATAACGAGTTACAGTTATTCAATAGGGTGGTGGAGATTAACGCGGAACGATTGGTGTTTACGGGTAAGCCGAATTTGGTGACGGAGTATGATGTACCGGTCAATCCTTGGTTTGGAGAGCAGAATTCGTAT
Source organism: Anaerolineae bacterium (assembly GCA_035459145.1). GTDB lineage: Bacteria > Chloroflexota > Anaerolineae > Promineifilales > Promineifilaceae > DATHYN01. The sequence continues at coordinate 25,490 of DATHYN010000038.1, forward strand.
CCGACCGTTATGCCATATTCGGTGTTGATGGAAGTGGCGTTACAACCATGTGGGTTCTTATCAGCTTATGTGGGATCGACGTTACCATATCCAGATGAGGATTTCTATTTCCGCAATTTAGATGGTGACGGTCATTTGACACGTAACATCGATTTGCGCGGTAAGACGATCCGGAACCATGTGACGTTGTTATCGTCAACGGCGGTTAAAGGGGTGATTATTCAGAAGTTCACCTATGCGTTATCGTGTGATGGTGAAGAGTTCTATACAGGTATGGCCGTTTTCGGTTATTTCCAAGGCGCGTCATTGGTCAACCAAGTTGGTTTGGATCAGGGTAAGAATGTGTTACCGTGGTGGCAAGAGACCGGGGCTGATACGAAGACGATACGGTTAGCGGATCCAGCCAGTAAGCGGCTTTACCAGAATGACAGTAAAAAGTTTTATCATTTAGCCGGCAACCAGTTGGAGTTCTTAGATGAAGCGAAAGTTGTGGCTGGTGGGGGGAAACATGGTAAAGGGTATGTGTACGCGTCGAAAAAGATCAATCCGAACGATTGGTTCTTTAGCTGTCACTTTTATCAGGACCCAGTGATGCCGGGGTCGTTGGGGGTGGAAGCGATTATCGAAGCGATGCAGATTTATGCATTAGACCAAGGGCTCGGTGACCATTTACAACAGCCATACTTTACCCACGCCGAAGATCATAAAGTGGTGTGGATGTATCGGGGGCAGATTGTACCGACCGATGTGGATATGTATTTGGATGTACACATTAAAGAAGTGATTCGTGATGGAAACGGAGTGACGATTATTGGTGACGCTAATTTATGGAAGACAAATATACGGATTTACCAAGTGACAGATATCGCCATGCGAATTGAGGAGGCGGCATAAGATGATGGGTATAACAACGATGACGAATGGAGTAGCGCTAGGGATGTGGCAAGGGCCGGTGACGGCGGTGGCCTTTGATGAAGCAGGGATGACGGCGCTGTTACGGCAAGTAGATCAGGTTTGTTACGTTATTCGGGCCGGTGACGGACAGATAGGAGTGACCGATCAGCCATCGGGGGTAGGGGATTGGCAAGGGGAGTTGGTGCAGATATTGCCCGCGGTGCCGACACAGCAGTTGGGCTCGGCCGGCTTCCGTGAGTTTTACGGCTTAGAGCAGGCGTACATGACGGGGGCGATGGCGAACGGCATCGCCTCGGAAGAGTTGGTGATTGCGATGGGGCAAGCGAAGATGTTGGGGTCGTTTGGGGCGGCGGGGCTAGTGCCGTCGCGGGTGGAAGCGGCGATTAAGCGGATTCAGGCGGCGTTGCCGAATGGGCCGTATGCATTCAATTTGATACACAGCCCGAGTGAGGAGAATTTGGAGCGGAGCGCGGTGGAGTTATATTTGCGTTACGGCGTGAATGTGGTGGAAGCGTCCGCCTTTTTAGGGTTGACGCCCCACATTGTGCGTTATCGGGCGGCGGGATTGAGCCGGGCGGCGGACGGGAGCATCGTTATCGGTAACAAAGTGATTGCCAAAGTGTCACGGCGGGAGGTGGCGATCCAGTTTATGCGGCCGGCGCCGGAGAAGATTGTTTCCGGGTTGGTAGCGAAAGGATTGATTACGGCCGAGCAGGCGGAATTGGCGCAGAAGGTGCCGATGGCGGATGATATTACAGTGGAAGCGGATTCGGGGGGGCATACGGATAATCGGCCGTTGGTCTGTTTGTTGCCGTCGATGTTGGCGTTGCGGGATGAGGTGGTGGCCGAGCATGGGTATCCGTTGCGCGTGGGGGCGGCGGGCGGGATAAGCACGCCAGAGTCAGCTTTGGGGGCGTTTATGATGGGGGCGGATTATATTGTGACGGGGTCAGTGAATCAAGCTTGTGTCGAAGCGGGGGCATCGGAACATACGAAGAAGTTATTGGCCAAGGCGGGGATGGCGGATGTGATGATGGCGCCGGCGGCAGATATGTTTGAGATGGGGGTGAAGTTGCAGGTGTTGAAGCGGGGGACGTTTTTCCCGATGCGGGCGCAGAAGTTGTATGAGATTTATCAGACATATGACAGTATTGATGAGATACCGGCTGATGAGCGGCAGAAGTTAGAGAAGCAGGTATTTCGTTCCGATTTAGAGACGATTTGGGCGGGATGTGTGTCATTTTTTGAGGAGCGGGATCCGGAGCAGTTGGTGCGGGCGAAAGACAATCCGAAGCGGAAGATGGCGTTGATATTCCGGTGGTATTTGGGGTTGTCGTCGCGGTGGTCGAATAGTGGGGAGCAGGGGCGGGAGGTGGATTATCAGATTTGGTGTGGGCCGGCGATGGGGGCGTTTAATGATTGGGTGCAGGGGACGTATTTGGAGGCGGCCGAGGCGCGGAAGGGGGTGGATGTGGCTCATCATATTATGGTGGGGGCGGCGTATGCGTATCGGTTGCAGGTGGCGCGGTTAGGTGGGGTGGCGTTACCGGTTGGGGGGTATCGGCCGTAGGGGATGGGGGGGGAGGCCGAGGTGGGATGGGGCGGGAGGCCGAGGGAATGGGAGGCGGGAGGTGATGGTTGGGGAGCGAGGCATCGTGCGAGAGAAGGTATGAAGTTTTTAGGAAGGTAAGGCGCACGATGCCACGCCGTTACGTTGGGGCGGGCGCAGAGGAGGG
>DATHYN010000039.1:0-26921 GCA_035459145.1 Anaerolineae bacterium
TATATGGTTGCTAATGTGATTGTTGATTATTTATCAATTGCCGGACCCGAATCCGTGGTTGGTACGTGGCTCGTTCTTGTATATGTTTTATTATTTTGGTATGAGTTTATATATGACTTGGGGGACACGGGTAAGATAATACGGTGTGGGGGGGAGTGTTTGGCTGACAAATGACGTATGGGGGGAGGTGGGGGCTTAAGAAATTGATTTTTAGGGGGATGGGGTTTTGGCTTGAGGGAGAATAAAAGTAAAGGTAGTGCCTTGGTTTAAGGCCGAGTCGATATGAATATCGCCACCAATGGCGGTCAATGCTTTTTTGACGATAGCCAAGCCGATGCCAGTGCCTTCAAACTCATCTTGGGTATGTAATCTTTGAAAAACGCCAAAAATTTTGTCAAAATGGTTGGGGTCGATACCGATACCATTGTCCTTAATAGCGAAGCGCCACCAGCCATCAGCTGATTGGCAACTGATATGGATGATGCTGGGGATATCTGGGCGGCAATATTTGGCGGCGTTGTTGAGGAGATTGGTGAAGATTTGTTCGAGATAGACGGGCGGAAGTGTTAGGGTGGGAAGGTTGTCTGGTAAATGGATGGTGGCGCGGGTGTCGAGCTGGTTTTGACGAATGATTTTATCGAGAAGATCGGCAAGAGAGATAGGTTGAGCGGGAACTTCTTTGCGGCCGATACGACTATATTCGAGCAAGTCGACGACGAGGTTTTCCATATGTTTAGCGCTTTCGGCGATGCCTTCGATATATTCAAGACCATCTTCATCTAGACGGTCTTGATAATCTTCATGAAGGAATAGACTGTAGGTATTCATAGCACGAAGTGGGGCACGAAGGTCATGGGAGACAACATAAGCGAACTGTTCTAGTTCAGCATTAGAACGGGCTAGTTCACGCGTTTGTTGGGCAAGTTGTTCTTCGATGAATCGCCGGCGGGTGATATCACGGGCGACGACGGTGATGCCATCAAATTGGCGTTGGGTATCACGGCGGGCGGTGACATTGGCACTAAACCAGTGGCGTTGGCCATCGAGATCAAGGTGGTAGTCGAACTGTTGGTTGTCGCCAGTGGTGCGCAGGGTATTGAAAGCGATAGAGAGAGGGGTGGTGAGGTTAGGGGATAATGCTTTTTGGAATTGTTGGCCGACTAGTTGGCGGTCAGCATTTTGGAAGGTGAGATATTTAATGGGTTGATAGTAGCTGAGGATCAGGCCATAGCTATCGATGGTGAAGACGATATCATCCATGGAAGCGAGGGTGGTGCGTAAATTTTCTTCGCTTTGTTGCAAAGCGATGAGGGCTTGTTCGCGTGCTTGGGATAATGGTTGAAGGGTGAGGAAGTGGCTAATTCCTTGGGCCATTAACTCTAAAAGTTCAAGATGGTGAAGATGGAAGTTAGTGGTACGGGATTGGGTTGTGGCGAAGCTAAGAGTGCCATAAATAGTGCCTTGGACATAGATCGGGGCACTGATATAAGCGGTGGTGTCTGGTATTAGCTGTTGGGCGGGGTGTTGTTGCTGTTTATTTTGGGCGATACTTTGTTTGGTATTAAATGCTTTTTGGCAGAGGGTATTTTCTAAGGGGAGTGGTTTTTGGGTAGGGATGGGGTAAGGTGATTGGACGGCTAGGGGGAGATAGTTAGGGGGAATGATGCGACTGATAATGGCTATTTCCATATCGAAGAGTTTGGTGCCGGTGGTTAGATAGGCGTTAAGATGGTCTGTGATGGCGGTATAGGTTTGGGTGCTGAGGTGGGTTAAGGCGGTGAGCCCTTGACTGAACCAAGCTTGGCGCTGCATGATATCAGCTTGTCGGGTTTGGGTATGGTGTTGATGGGTAACATCTTGGGCGACAATGTAGGTGTAATGATTTTGGGGAGTAAGTTGGCAATTTAAATAGTGCCAATGGTTGTTGAGCCCTTTGAAACGGGCGATAAAAGTAGCGGGTGATGTGTCTAGGAGATGTTTGTCATCGGGGTGGAGGTAGTGGGTGAGGGGGGATTGGTTGAGGGTTGTTACGTCGTGGCCGAGAACTTCGGTCCAGCGAGGATTGCTATGAATAAGTTTGCCATTTTCATCAAGAATGCCAAGTAAGTCTTGGCTGAGTTCAAATAGGGGATCGATGGGGGGAGAAGCGGCCATATAATTGGTTTAGGGGAGCTCAGAGAGCGACCAGTAAGATTGAATGCCATTAACGGCTTCAGCAAATTTAGGGAAATCGACTGGTTTTTGGATAAAGGTATTACAGCCGAGTTTATAGCTTAGGACGCGGTCTGTATCTTCGCGGGAGGTGGTGAGCATAATGACGGGGATAAGGCTTAGGTCATCATCTGATTTGATATGGCGGAGGCACTCAATGCCATCCATGACGGGCATACGGATGTCCATGAGGATGATGCCTGGCCGAGGGAAAGCGTCATGATCGGTGTAGTCACCACGATGATAGAGATAATCAAGGCAGGCTTGCCCATGGGGGACAACATGTAAGGGGTTAGGGATGTTGTTCATTTTAAAAGCACGTTTGACAAAACGAACATCATGTTTACTATCTTCGACAAGGAGAATGGGAAACAGATCCATAAACAGGTTCCTTAATAGGGGGAATCAATTGATAAAGAGTAGCGATCTTGTTTAGATTATAACGAGATGGGGGGAGGTTGTAAAGGGTGCTTTGGTGGTTTAGAACGGGGATTGTGGGGATAGGATTGGTATAATGCTTTGAAGTGGTTAATTTGGGAGTGTGCAAGCTTTAGGTTAAACTGGAAAATATAATTGTTTGTGATCAGTTTTAGCAAAAAGTTGACAGGTTGGCTGGGAACGGGTAGGATTGTAGGCTGAGTGGTTTGTTAGAAAGTTTTCAAAATTTGACCCCTTTATAAATTAGAAAAAGAACAAGGTGAGTCGCAAAAATGCGATTAAGCAAATAGAAAGCTATTTTGTGACTGATTTTTCGGCCAGACGGAACACCCAAGATTGGGGTTCTGTTTTTTGTATTTTATATTTTATTTTATCTTTTTATTTGGTCAGTAGTTGTATTACGAGACCAAAATTATTATTGTTGAAGGAGCGGACTGTGCGTCGTGAAGTGTTAACTTGGTCGGATGTGGATAAGCTCATCGATTATCTTACGCCTCAAATTCATGGGCGATTTGATTCGATGATGATTATCACCCGTGGTGGCATTGTGCCTGGGGGAATGTTAGCGGAAGCGTTAGATATAACCTATATTTTGACGGCGGCCGTCCGTTTTCCAGCAGATTTCCCGGGGTTGCAGTTGAGTGCTGAACAGCAACGGTTTGCAGTACCTGAATTTATACAGTTTCCAGCGGATGATTTAATTCGTGGGCGCCGTATTTTGGTTGTTGATGATGTTTGGACGCGAGGGCGTAATATTGTGACCGTGGCTAGTCGGGTTGATTCCGCTGGTGGTTTTCCGGAGACCTGCGTCTTGCATTATAAGCCACAGATTTCGTTATATCCAGGACATACACCTACATATTATGCGGCGGTAACAGATGCGCATATTATTTATCCATGGGAATTGGATCGTGGTCCTGAAGCGATGGGTATGTGGAATTAAGATAAGAAGGTTGTCGATATTTTGATGTGCAAGCATTAATATGTTATAATTGTGGGGTTGTGGGGAGATATTTATAATAAAAAATAAAGTTGGTTACATGCAAGCATGCACATGCCCGCATGCAACCAGTGGCAATTGGGTCCCTAGCGGCAAGGAATACTGAACCGTGTCAGGTCCGGAAGGAAGCAGCACTAAGGTATTACCCTTGGGTGCCTAGGATAACCTGGTTGCCATTGGTTTCATGCGGGCATGTTTTATTTTAGGCAAAGCAGGTTGATGGTGGGAGGATGTTAGAGAGAGTGGTTGAATCGATGATTAAGCGATTGGGTTTTTGGTTAATTGGTATGGGGATTTTAATTGGTGTGGGCGGCGTTGGCTGGTATGTGACAATGCCGGTATATACCGTTTATGCTGGGGAAGAGATTGTGCAGGTACGGGGGCGGTATGAGTATGTTGAAGATGTGGTGGGGGCCGCGGGTTTGGTGGTGGGAGAGGCGGAGCGTGTGCAGCCACCGTTAACGGCGGAAATAACAGATGCGGAAGCGATACAGATTTTTTATCCGCAGATAGTGACGATGACGGTCAATGGGCAAACGAATGTGTATGAGACACATGTTGATAGTTTAGGTGCTTTTTTAGCGGAAACGGGGGAGCTGGTGGTGCGGACGGATCGGGTGATGGCGGATGGGTTGTTGGTGCCGTATCGGGAAGTGGAGAAACGGCCGTTACCCCAAACCGTAAGTATCGACCGATTTACAACCGTAACTATCTATGAAGGGGGACATCAACGGACGATACGGACGGGAGCGACAACAGTTGGGGGAGCGTTATTAGAGGCGGGGATTACGATTTTTGCGGCGGATGCGGTGGTGCCAGCAGTGGACAAGCTGTTACAGCCGGAAATGGTGATTGAGGTGCAGAGGTCGCGACCGGTGGTGATTGAGGTGGATGGGGAACGGGTGCAGACGCGGAGTCAGTATGGGCGGGTGGGGGATATTTTGGCCGAGGCTGGTATTGGGCTTGTGGGGGAAGATTATACGCGACCAGATATTAATAGTTATTTAGGGGAAGGGGAAACGATTTATATTATTCGTGTGACAGAAGATTTTTACACGGTTGATGAGTCGATTCCGTACGATGTTGTCTATCAAGGGACGGATCAGTTTGAAATTGATAACTATGGGTTATTGACGGCGGGGACGGCTGGCATTAAACGGCAACGGTATCGGGTGCGGTATGAGAATGGGATTGAGGTAAGTCAGACATTGGATGGGGAATGGGTGGCGCGTGAGCCGGTAAATGAAGTGATGGGGTATGGGACGCGGATCGAAATTCGGACAGTACAGACGACGGAGGGGCCAGTCCAGTATTGGCGTAAAGTGCGGATGCGAGTGACATCGTACAGTGCGGCGACATCGGGGAAACCGCCTGATCATCCAGCGTATGGTATTACACGAAGTGGTTTGCCATCGGGACAGGGGGTGGTGGCGGTGGATCCACGGGTGGTACCATTTATGAGTAATGTGTATGTGCGTGGGTATGGGGTGGCGATAGCGGGGGATACGGGTGGTGGTGTTTTGGGTCGCTGGATCGATTTAGGGTATCCTGATGGTGAGTTTTATGGAGATTTTCCTCATTGGTCGGGTTATACAGATGTGTATTATCTGACGCCAGTGCCTTCGCCTGACAAGATTAATTATCGTATTCCGACGGTTTTGCCGTAAGGGGACAGTATGCATCCACAAACATTATTACAGCGGTATGGGTTGAGTCCGAAGAAGAGTTTGGGGCAGAATTTTTTGTTTGATGATCAGTTATTGGCGGGGATTGTGGCGGCGGGGGAGGTGAGTCAGGCGACACCTGTCTTGGAGGTAGGGCCTGGTTTGGGGGCGTTAACGCGTCATTTGGCGTGGGCGGCGCCGCAAGTGGTGGCGGTTGAGTTAGATGATCGGTTATTACCGGTGTTAGCGGATGAGTTGGCCACATTTCCTAACGTTAAAATCGTTCATGGGGACATTTTAGAGCAAGATCCGGCGGATTGGTTTGAGACGAGTGGGTATGTGGTGGTGGCGAACGTCCCTTATTACATTACGGGGGCGATTTTGCGTCATTTGTTATCGGGGGAGGTACAGCCGAGGCGGATGGTATTAACGGTGCAAAAAGAGGTGGCGGAGCGGTTGGTGGCGGAGCCACCGCAGATGAGTTTGTTAGCGGTTAGTGTGCAATATTATGGGCAGGTGAGCAAAGTACAGACGTTGAAGGCGGGGGCATTTTGGCCGCGGCCAGATGTTGATTCGGCGATTATTCGGATTGATATTGAGCGGAAAGGGTTGGTGGTTCGCGAAGAGGAGGAGGGCTTTTTTCGGGTGGTGAAGGTTGGGTTTAGCCAAAAACGGAAGCAGTTACAGAAGAATTTGCGGCAATTGGGGGTGGAGCGGGCGAAGATTAAGGAGGCGTTGGCGGCGGCGGGGGTAGAGGGGAAGCGACGGGCGGAGACGTTGACAGTGGCGGAGTGGGTGGCGTTGTATAAGGAGCTTAAGGGTTAAGGCGGGCGATTAAATCTTGGGCTAATTTAATTTCGTGGGGGAGATTATATTGTTGGGCGAGGGATAAGCTTTGGGACCATTTTTTGTGGGCGCGGCGGTGGTGGCCGAGGTGATGGGCCAGCCAGCCATCGTAGAGAAGGGAGCGGGGGCGACCAAAGGGAAAAGCACGGGCAAATTGACGTAAGAGACGGCAAGCTTGTTTGGCTTTCTGTTGTTGTTGGGGGGGGAGTGTTTGCTGTGCTTGCCAGAGATGGAGGTAAGCGGCGGCGGGGCTGGTATAGGCGGTGTAGGTGGAGTAGGAGGTGGGCGTACCTGATTGGGTAGCGGTTAATATGTTGGCGGCTAGTTGTTGGGCGTAATCGAGTTCGTTTTTATGAATGGCTAGCCAAAGTTTGATGCCCTTAAGACGTCGGGTTGAGGCGACATCTTCGTTGGCGACGAGGAGGTCAGTCGCGGTGGTATGGAGCTGGGCGGCTTTGTCTAGGTGGCCGTGGTGGAGTAGGATTTCGATATGATTGAGATGCGCCCAGCAGAGTTGGAGATGGTCATCACGTTGATGGGCGATGGTGAGGAGATCGTCAGTGGTTTGTTGGACTAAGTCAAATTTGTTTTGGTGGAGATAGTTAAAGCCGAGGGCGCTGATGGCGATACCAAAGACACGTTTATCACCAATTTCTTGGCATAAGTTGATAGCTTCTTGGTAAAGGGGGTTGGCGGTGGCAAAATCACTTAAGCTGGAATGGTAAATGGCGATGAGGGTGAGGGTCCAGCTACGGGCGGGGAGGCTATCGAGGGAGATGAGAACGTCGGTGGCGCGGGCGATGTAGGTGCGGGCGAGGGGGTGGAGGCCACTGACGCCAGCGGCGATGGCGACGTTGGCGTAGCCACGGGCTAGTTCGGAGGAGGGGCCGGCGGCCTCGGCCAAGTTGAGGCTGTAAAGTGTACCGGTAGCGGTGGTGGCGATATCATTGCGGAGGAAGGCGAGTTCGGCGAGTCGTTCGTAGGCGACAGCGGCGGTGAGGAGGATATCACGGTTGGGGGTATCGGGTTGTGGTTGGCGGAGGCGGTTGCGGATTTGGCGGGCGAGTTGTTGGAGGATGGTAACGGCCGTTTGGCCTGTTGTTTGGGGCAGAGTGAAGCCTAAGCTTTGTAAGGCGGTGGTGAGGTAGTGGCGGCTGTTGACGACGTCGCCGAGGCCGAGGTAAGCATGACCTAGGTTGTTTTGGATATAGCCACGACGGATGGCATCCTCTTTAGATTGAGCTGTATTGGCGGGTTGTTCTTTTTCGAGGTCGATCGCTTTTTGCAGAAAATGGACAGCTTCTTGATAGGCACCATCATGTAATGCTTGTGCTCCGGCTAAGTTTAGATAGAAGATCGCTTTTTCTTGGATTTCTGCTTTTTGCCAATGGTGGGCTAAGAGTGGATACCAAGAAGTTAAGTCTTGGGCATAGTAACTTTCTAGCCATTGGGCGGTGATTTGATGGAGCTGTTTCCTTTGGGAAAACGACATCAGATTATAGGCGACTTCTTGGGTGATAATATGCTTGAAGATATAAGCGAGATTGGGGTCAGGGGTTTCGATAGGGGTAATATCTAAATGGTTAAGGGCGGTAAGATATTCTTTGAGATGGGGTTTATCTTGCTCGATAGGATGGATTGCTTGCAGGGGGAGGAAGTGAAAGACACGGCCGATAACGCTAGCGACTTTTAAGACGAGGATTTGTTGTGGTGTTAATTGGTCGATACGGCTGGTGATAACGCCTTGGATAGTGGTGGGGAAGTCGAGTTGGGTAAGATCTCGGATGTGAGGGGCTATGCGGCAGTGCCCATTTTCGATATAGATGATGCCACGGTCACGTAGGGCGTAGGCGATTTCTTCGCTAAAGAAGGGGTGACCTTCCGCTTTTTCTTGGATTATTTTTTCGACGGGGGCTGGTAGGGAAGAGACGCCGAGGCGACTACAGACGATGGTGATGATGTTGTGGTGGGGGAGGATATCGAGGGGGATAAGTTGGGTAGATGGTTGTTGAAGGAGGTGGAGGTATTCGGTGGGTGGGGTAGGCCCGAAGGGGCGGGTGACGAGAATGAGTAGGAGTGGTTTGATATGGCGATTGAGTTGTTTTAAGAGGAGCCAAGATGCAGAATCGAGCCAATGGGCATCTTCAATGGCGAGGACGAAAGGTGTTTTAGCCGCTTGCCAAGCGAGTAGTTGATGGATGAAATCATTTAGGTTGTGAGCACGGATGTCGCCACTCATTTGGCGTGTAAGCTCTGTTTCGGGGAAGTCGACGGGGAGAATGGTATTGAGGAGGGGGAGAAGTGGTTCGGTATGGGGGAGGTTGTGTTGGACAAATGTGGTGATGGTATGTATTTGGTTAGGGGTGCTATGGCGGCGCAAATCGATATCAAATATTTGGGCGAGGATGGTGCGCCAGGGGTGGTAGGGGGTTGATTTTTCGATGGCGTCGGCGGTGCCGAGGAAAAAGGGAAGGTTTTGTTCTTGGGCCTGACGTTGCCATTGTTCGAGCAGATGTGATTTACCGATACCAGCTTCACCTTCAATGATGAGGGTGTTATTTTGTTGTGTTTGTTGGAGTTGCTGTAGCGTTTGGTTGAAAAGTTGTTGTTCTTCTTCACGACCAATTAAAGGGGGTGCTGAGCTATTGGTGGTAATGCCCATACTGGTGGGACGGTAAACGGGGACAGGGGTAGGTATCCCTTTTAGACGTAATGGGGGGAGATCGTCATATAGGATTTGCTGGGTGGCCGCTTTCCAGGTGGCATGGTCACAAAGAATTGGGTTGTAGTCAGGTATTTGGGCGGCTTGCATCAGACGAGCGGCTAGATTGATGACTTGACCAATCATCGTATATTCGCGCCGTTGTTCGTTGCCGATCAGACCGCAGAAGGCTTGGCCAGAGCTGATACCGATGGTGATATCGAGGTCTAGGTTGGAGAAAGCATCAAAAATAGAGAGGGCGGCTTGGACACCTCGACGAGGGTCATTATCATGGGATTGGGGGGGAAGACCAAAAGCGGCAACGACAGAGATGCCTTTATCGTCGACCGTTAATTTATTAATCCGGCCATCAAAACGGTATAAAATAGTTTGTAAAGTATGAATACCCTTTTGGGCCAATGTTAGGGGGATATCATCGTTAAAAGCGGGCAAATTGATAAACAGTGAAGTGATGGGACGTAGCTCAGCTAACCAGCTTGTTTGCCCGATTTGGTGACGTTCGATGATAATGGGAGCGATGTGTGGTTTTAGCAGATTGACTTTATCGGCAGGTAAGTGAATTGGTTTTAGAGGGGAAAAGGGAGGTGGGTGGTCAACCGTATGAAGTTGGTATGCTTTGGGTGGGGTCGTTGCGGTTAGGGGGGTGGTGGTGATAAAGGGATGGACATGTTGCCAAGCATTGGGGGTGAGTAAAACGGTACCTGGTTGGGCTAACGCTTCGATACGGCCAATATTGATGAGAGGAGGGCCAGAGATAAGATGATGCCAACGGTTATTGACACCGCCTAAATAACGGATTGTGATTAAGCCAGCGCCAATGGCTAAACGCAATGATAAGTTAATGGCGTGGGCTGTTTGATAAGCGTGTAATTGGTGTTGAATAGCGAGGGCGCATTGGCTGGCTTGTAATACGCCTTTGGGCATTTCTGCTTGGTGGTCAATGGTCCAAACGGCGACAAGTGAATCGCCGGCAAAGGTTATGATATCGCCGCCTGAGGCGGTCACGAGGGTAATCAGTTCGCTAAAGTAAGTATTGAGGAGTTGGGTAATGGCTTCGGTGCCAGCGGCTCCTTGTTGGCTGAATTTTTCAGTGATGGCGGTGAAGCCAGAAATGTCGGCAAAGAGGACGGCGGCTAAGACTTGGTGTTGTTTGGCTTGGGTGAGGGGTGTGGTAGCTTGATTAATGTCTTTGACAAGGAGTTGTGGCACGTAGCTGGTAAGGGTGTTGATTAAAGAGGCCATAAGTTATTCGTGGAGAAAGACAATGTTGCCGAGCATAGATTTATAGAGCGCGTTTTAGGGTCCATAGAAGCCAATTACCAGCGGCGGAGGAGGTAGCCACTTCCCAGCCTTGTTGGCCTAAATCATTGAGGTATTGAAGGACGAGATCGTAACTACCGTTCATTTGTTGTGGTGGTTGATTAGGAAGAAAGAGTTGAATTTGATTTTCAGCCCAGATCCATTCCAAAATAGCATGTTCCCATTGATTCATATGACCTCCAAATTGACTGTGCATGATGGGTATGATTATACCATAGATAAGGGTGATAGCGACAAGTGCTGGCGACATTTGTCTAGAAAAAGGGTAATTTTTGTCACTTATGGAGAAATTAGAAAGGGTTTATACTGATCTAATGAACTACTTTTTAATGGGTGGGAGTGGCTATTGATTAGGAGTGAAACATCATGTCAACAATTACAATTGAAGAGCAAGAGGGGATAGCTTATCGGCGGCGGCATGGGGGCTTGATTGGGGTGCGGAGCAAAGTCAATGTGCGTGATAGTCAGATGTTGAGTTTGGTGTATACGCCAGGGGTGGCTGAACCTTGTTTAGATATTGCCCGTCATCCGGAGCGGTCATTGGATGTGACGTGTCGGGGGAATACGATTGCGATTGTATCGAACGGGACGACGGCGTTTGGGTTAGGGGATGTGGGGCCACGGCCGATTTTGCCGGTGTTAGAGAGTAAAGCGGTGATTATGAAACATTTTGCGGGGGTAGATGCGTTGCCCTTGGCGATAGATGCGCCGGATGTGGATTCGTTTGTACGGACGGTGATGAATTTGGCACCTACATTTGGGGCGATTTGTATTGAAGATGTGGCGTCGCCGATGGGGATGGCGATTACGTATCAGTTAGAGAGAGCGATGGATATTCCGGTGGTGAATAATCATCGGGAAGGGGTAGCGATTGGGGTGTTGGCGGGCTTGTTGAATGCGGCGAAGGTGGTGGGTAAGTCGTTGGCGGAGATGAAGATTGTGATTAATGGGGCGGGGGCGGCTGGTTTGGGGACGGCGGCTATTTTGTATCATTATGGGGCACGGCGGGTGATTGTGTGTGATCGGGAGGGGGCGATTACGCGGTATCGGCCGTTGGGGATGAATTGGGCAAAAGCGGAGATTGCACGATATAGCAATCCTGAGGGGATGACGGGAGATTTGGTAGAAGTATTGGAGGGGGCGGATGTGTTGGTCGCGTTTGCGGGGGAGGTGACGGCTGAACATTTAGAGGTGATGGGGGTTGATCCGATACTGTTTATGTTTGCGACGCCGTTAACGATGACGCCGGATGAGGCGTATGAGTTGGGGGCGGCGGTGGTGGCGACGTCGTCATCGGATTATGGTAATCAGATGGATATAAGTGTGGTGGTGCCGGGGGTGTTTCGGGGGTTGTTGGATGTGAAGGCGCGTGATTTTCCGGTGGGGGCGCAGATTGTGGCGGCCGAGGCGTTGGCGGGGACATTGGGGTCGGATGAGTTGGCGTATGATTATATTTATCCGCGAATGCTTGATTATCGGGTGGCGCCGGCGGTGGCGGGAGCGGTGGCGGAGAAGATGGGGTGTTTGAATCATTTGCCGGAGACGCGGTATCGCTCGGCCGACATCGCTGAACGAACGCGCCGTTATATTTACGAAGGGCGGTTGCCGATTCCGGCAAAAACCATGGCAAAACAGAGTTTGGCGGAAGAGGCGTTAGAATTGCATGATCGGTTTACCGGTATTTTGGAAATTTATAGCAAGATACCGGTCAAAGATGAGCGGATTTTGAAACAATCGTATGTGGTGCCGGGGGCGATGACGGCGACGAAGATGATTTTAGAGAATCCTGATGAGCTGTTTGCGTTGACGCCGCGTCAGAATTTGGTGGGAGTGGTGAGTGATGGTAGCGCGGTGTTAGGATTGGGAAATATTGGGGCGCGGGCGGCGTTGCCGGTGATGGAGGGTAAGGCGGTGTTGTTCCGCACCTTTGCGGGGGTTGAGGCGTTCCCAATTTGTGTGACGACGCAAGATCCGGACGAGATTATTGATTTGGTGAAACGATTGGAGCCGACATTTGGCGGGATTAATTTAGAGGATATTAGCGCGCCACGCTGTTTTTATATTGAAGAACGGTTGCGGGCGGAGACAGATATTCCTATTTTCCATGATGATCAGCATGGGACGGCGGTGGTGGTATTGGCGGGGATGTTGAATGCGTGTCGGTTGACGGGCAAGACGCCGGCGGAGTTGCGGGTGGTGGTGAATGGGGCAGGGGCATCGGCGATTGCGGTGACGAAGTTGTTGATGGCGATGGGGTTGGAGGATGTGGTGTTGTTAGATCGGCGGGGGGCGATTTATGCAGGGCGGGCGGGGATGAATTGGATTAAGGAAGATATGGCGGCGATCACGAATCGGGACAAGATTCAGGGTGATTTAGAGACGGTGGTTAAAGGGCGTGATGTGTTTATCGGGTTGTCGGCGCCGGGGGTGTTGACAACGGAGATGGTGAAGACGATGGCGGCCGATCCGATGATTTTCGCCTTGGCCAATCCGACGCCGGAGATTATGCCGGCGGAGGCGTTGGCAGGTGGGGCGCACATTGTGGCGACTGGTCGGAGTGATTTACCGAACCAAGTTAACAATTCGTTGGCGTTTCCGGGGATTTTCCGCGGGGCGTTAGCGGCGCGGGTGCGCAATATTACGGATGAGATGAAGATTGCGGCGGCGAAGGCGATTGCGGCGATGGTGTCGGATGAGTCGTTGCGGCCGGATTGGATTATTCCGAAAGGGACGGATTTTGGGGTGGCACCGTTGGTGGCCGAGGCGGTGGCGCGGACGGCGGTGGAGACGGGTGAGGCGCGGGTTGAGGTGGATCCGGCGGCGGTGGCGGCTGGTGTGCGCCAATTTGTGTATGAGGAGTGAGGTTAGGGGGTGTTGGTGGGGGCTTGGGGGGGGAGGAGGCCGTGGTAGAGGCCGCGCAGGTAGGCGCGGGCGGTGGCGGGTTGGCGGTTGAGGAGGAGGCGGCCGACCATTTTGAGGGCGCTGAGCAGGCGCCAAGCAATAATGATGGGGGGGGAGCCGAGGTGGGCGTAGCGGCGCCAGAAGTGGACGCCACTGCGGGCGAGGTGGTAGCGGCGGAAGGGGGTGTCTTCGCCGCCACTGCTGACGGCGACGCGGTGGTGGAGGCGGGCGTCGGCGACGAAGCGGAGGCGGTAGCCGGCTTGGCGGAAGCGGAGGGACCAGTCGAGGTCTTCGAAGTACATGAAGTAGGATTCATCGAGGAGGCCGACGTGGTCGAGGGCGGCCATGTTGACGAGCCAGCAGGTGCCGAGGAGGTAGTCGACGTCGCGGGTGGACCAGAGGGGGGTGTCTGGTTGGCCGCGGCCGTGATTGACGAGGTCGAGGGTGTATTTGGCTTGTGAGCCGCCGGCAAACCAGAGGAGGTCGGGTTGGGGCTCGTAGAGGATTTTAGGGGAGATGAGGCCGATATCGGGGGTGGCGTGGGCGAGGAGATTGGTGAGCATGGGGGGTTCGGCGAAGGCGTCGTTGTTGAGGATGAGGGTATAGGGGTAGTTGTGTTGTTGGGCGTAGCGGAGGCCGAGGTTATTGCCGTGGGCGAAGCCGGTGTTAGCGGGGTTGGGGATGACGGGGATGGTGGGGAGATGTTGTTGGAAGTAGGGGAGGGAGTGGTCGGCGGAGCCGTTGTCGACGATGAGGATGTCGAGGTGGGGGTAGGGGAGGGCTTGGAGGTGGTTGATACATTGGTGGGTGAGTTCTGGTTGGCGCCAGTTGAGGATGATGGCGAGGATGGGAGGAGACATTGGTTATGGCTCGCTTTTTTGGGCGGCGCCGAAACACCAGCCGATTTTGGTGGCGTAGATAGCGGGGATGGTGGTGAGGTGACGGAGGAAGAGGCGGGGGGCGGAGGCGATAATTTTGAGGGTGACGGCGGCCCCGATGGCGGGGGAGAGGGCGAGGGTGAGGGGGCGTGAGCGGAGCCAGAAGGGGGTGTTGAGGTTGGTGGCGTGTTGGAGGCGGACTTGGCGGGCGTGGTGGCCGGAGCGGACGCAGTCGCGCCAGACGAGGGGCCAGGTGGTGCGGTTGTGGTGGTGGTCGATGGCGGCCGAGGGCCAGAAGTAGGGTTGGTGGCCGGCGGCGGCCATGCGGGTGGTCCAGTCGAGGTCTTGGCTGCGGGGGAGGGATTCATCGAGGAGGCCGACGTGGTCGATGACGGTGCGGGCGACGGCGAGGTTGAGGGTGGGGAGGAAGGGGCGGGGGGCGGGTTGGCTGGTGCTGAAGTAGGCGTGGAACATGGTGAGGTTGTAGGTGAGGCTCCAGTAGTTACGGCCGTGGGGGAGGACGCCGCCGCCGACGACGGCGAAGCCGGCGTGGCGGGCGTTGAGGTGTTCGGCGAGCCAGCCGGGTTGGGGGAGACAGTCGCTATCGAGGAAGATGAGATAGGGGGCGGTGCTGTTTTGGATGCCGCGATTGCGGGCGGCACCGGGGGGGATAGGGTGGCCGGTATCGATGAGACGGACGAGGGGGTGTTGGGGGAGTAGTTGGGCTTCGTCTTTGCCGATAACGATAATTTGGGTGATGTGATCGATGGCTGATTGGTTGAGGATGGCGGTGATGACGTGATCGATGATGGGAGAGTTAAGGGCGGGGATGATTATGGCGGTATTGGGGGTGATTGTGGTCATTGGTTTCTCCGTGGGTTTGATATGATAGTGAAGTATAGCGAATTTGGGCGAAAATTCTAGTTGGTGGGGGTATGGTTTGGGGAAAATATGGTTGAGATAAAGGGTGATAGTAAGTTGGAATTTGCTATTGTAATGGTATGTAGAGGGGAGGTTCGGTGGTTTTTGACGCGGATTTTGGGGATTTCGGGGATTTTTTTGTTGATTTAGGGAGAATGTTACTTGTTTTAGAGTTTCTTTGATTACACTTTGATTAGGGTGTTTTTGTTAGAGATAAGGGGGCGAAAACTTCGCTCAGGACGGATTTAGGTGTTTGTATTGCTGTAGTTAGAGTGGGTTTGGGTCGTCAGTTGGGGGGAAATCTATTAAAATTCGGGGGTTATTATTTATCGTATTATGTTGGAGGTTGATGATTATGCGGATTTTGATTACGGGTGCGAGTGGGCAGATTGGGACGAATTTGGGTTTGTTTTTGCAGGGGGAAGGGCATACGGTTTTTGGGGTTGATAAGCGGGAGAATGAGTGGACGGATGGGTTGGATATTATGATTCAGGATTTGAGTGTGCCCTATCATCGGTTTGATAAAGGGATTGGGGAGATGGTTTATCCGGACAATTTGGATGTGGTGGTGCATTTGGCGGCGCATGCGAAGGTGCATGAGTTGGTGCGGGAGCCGGGCCGAGCGTTGGAGAATATAGTGATGACGCATAATGTGTTGGAATTTTGTCGGCAGAGACAGTTACCGATTATTTTTAGTAGTTCACGGGAAGTGTATGGGAATATTCGGCAATTTATTACGGAGGAGTCACATGCGAACTTTTATAATGCAGCCAGTCCTTATTCGGCTAGCAAAATTTCTGGTGAAGCGTTGGTTTATTCCTATGCGGAATGTTATGATTTGCCATATTTAGTGTTTCGGTTTAGCAATGTGTATGGTCGGTATGATAATGATTTAGAGCGGATGGAGCGGGTGATACCGTTGTTCATTTATAAAATTAATCGGGGGGAACCGATTACGGTTTATGGGGAGGATAAGGTATTGGATTTCACCTACGTGGATGATTGTGTGGCGGGGGTGGCGACAGGAATTGAGCGGTTGGTCGCAGGGGAAGTGCAGAATCATACGATTAATTTGGCGTTTGGGCAGGGGAATTCATTGATCGCGATGACAAATTATATCGCTGAGGCGTTAGGGAAGGCGCCGAATATGACGGTGGAGCCGTCGTTGCGAGGAGAAGTGACGCATTATGTGGCCAATGTGGGGAAGGCGCGGGCGTTGTTGGGGTATGAGCCGCAGACGTCGTTGCAGGAGGGGATTAGGAAGACGGTCGCGTGGGCGATGGAATGGTGGGCGGAGCATCCGTTAGAGTATGAGGGATGAGAAAGGAGCTTCCGGAAAGGGTTGGTGGGGGGGAGGGTTGGCGGACCTTTCCGGAAGCGGGGAGGGGGGGAGGTTATTTGAGGGTTTGTTGGGCGGCGTGGAGGGTGTTTTGGAGGAGCATGGCGATGGTCATGGGACCGACGCCGCCGGGGACGGGGGTGATGGCGCTGGCGACTTCGGCGCAGGAGTCGTAGTCGGCATCACCGACGAGGCGATAGCCACGTTTGGCATCGGGGTCATCTTTGCGGTTGATGCCGACATCGATGACGACAGCGCCTGGTTTGAGCATATCGCCGGTGATCATTTCGGCGCGGCCGATGGCGGCGACGACGATATCGGCTTCTTTGAGGTAGGCGTTGAGGTCGCGGGTCCGGCTGTGGCAGATGGTGACGGTGGCGTTGGCTTTTTGGAGGAGCATGGCGACGGGAAGGCCAACGATATTGGAGCGGCCGACGACGACGGCATTGGCGCCACTGACTTCGATACCACTTCGTTCGAGGAGGACCATACAGCCGTAGGGGGTACAGGGGATAAAGCGTGGTTCGCGCCCTTTCATGGCGAGGCGGCCGATGTTGAGGGGGTGGAAGCCGTCGACATCTTTGCTGATGTCGATGGCGTTAAGGATAGTTTCTTCGTCGATATGGTTGGGGAGGGGGAGTTGGACGAGGATGCCGTTGACGGTGGGGTCGGCGTTGAGTTCTTGGATGAGGGTGAGGAGGTCGTCTTGGCTGATATTTTCGGGGCATTCGTGGGCGATGGAGCGGATACCGGCTTTGGCGCAGGCGCGTTTTTTCATACGGACGTAGGTGGCCGAGGCGGTATTATCGCCGACAAGGACAGTGGCGAGGCCAGGGGTATAGTTATGTTCTTCTTCCATGGCAGTCACGGCTAATCTAATTTCTTCACGAATATCAGCGGCGATTGCTTGACCATCAATAATTTGAGCAGACATGCTAAAACTCTCCATTTTAGTCCAATAAAAAATCCGAAGTTATTGAGCTTCGGATTTTAAGGTAATGATTTATTTGTTGTTGAGGGAACCTCTAAAAAGTTTTTGAGGAAAAAGCATTTTAGTGATGACCCAACTAGTTGATTAATGTTTGAGGATATCGGTTTCCATGAATTTATCGAGCCAAATGGCGATACCCAAAGCCATGAAAAGGCCAGTCAAGAAAAAGTAGGGCAAAGGGATGGGATGTTCTGGGCCCCACATATATTCTTGAATCGTTGTTTGGACTACATAGACGACGATGACATAGGTTGCGCCGTAGCCTAAGGCCAATGAGATGGCAAACATTACAAGACGTTTAATCCATAAAGTCATATTTTCCATATGTTGACAAACCTCCAAAAGGATGTTGAGATAAAATACACAAGTATAATAACCCAGCCGGATATTTATCTAGGTGGGTATAGGTTTTTTAGGGGATAATGTAAGCGACTAAGCTGACATTTCCATCAAAATTTCTTTAACGTGTCGGGTGAGCTCTTCGTGAGAGATGGGTTTGGTGAGATATTTGGTAGCGCCCATTTGCATACCGCGGTTGACGCTATCGGTATCGGTTTTGGCGCTAAGCATGATGATGGGTAAGTCGGCCGTGTTGGCTTCGCTTCGCAATTGTTCGCAAACGGAGAAACCATCTAAGTCGGGCATCATGACATCAAGGATAACCAAATCCGGGGGTGTTTCTTTCACTTTATCGATAGCATCAAAACCATTTTCAGCTTCAAACACTTCGAAGCCAGCCCGAACTAACATTAAACGTAGTAATGTACGGGCCATAGGCTCATCATCGACAACTAAAACTGACCAGTTATTCAACAGAACACCTTTTAACTTGATAATTATTGTTAGCTTATTAACGGTTTTGGGCATACATTGCTAAAGGGCAACGCCTCGTTGTTGCTGTAAATTCAGTCAAGCCTCAGAGCGGCTTATGCTAATTTACAGCAACGATGTTGCACTATCGCTGAAGAAAACCGATTTAAAAGCAACTTTTTATTAATAATAGTTTAGTAACCTTGGCGAAGCCTTAATCTTAAAGTGATGGGCTTGAAGTTTACTTGCAAATGAACCCATTTTAAAGTAGGAGAATGTGGGCTAACCGACTAAACTCACGCCATAATATTGATTCAAATACATAACAATACTATTGTAATCTATTCTGGCGTGTGTGGCAATGTCAAGTTAATGTGGTACAGATGGAATACATATAGTAAAATAGGATTTGGTAAGTAATAAATCGATATTTTGTCGGTTAGGTGCATTAAACTACGTATTGTCAATATATGATCTTAAAAATATGTCGTTTAATGCGTAGAAGTTGTTAATTTAGAAGTGTGAAATTTTTAAGTTAAACAACTTTAGGTGCATTAAACTAAGTATTGTCAATATTTGATTTTAAAAATATGTCGTTTAATGCGTAGAAGTTATTAAATTAAAAGTGCGAAATTTTAGGTTAAACAACTTAATAAGTTTTTCATTATTTTAGGTATGAGAAGGGTCTATGAGTAAATCTGTGCCAGCCCCCCTGACAATTCTTTTTGCGGATATGGCCCGCAGTACATCCTTGTTTGAGCGATACGGTGATGTTGAAGCACGCCGGATTGTGGCGCATGCGTTAGGCATGCTTGGTGATATTACGACAGAGTATGGTGGTACGATCATCAAAACGATTGGTGATGAGATTATGTGTACCTTTCCTGAGCCGCATAATGCGGTAATTGCGTCATGTGAGATGCAACGTGCTATTGGACAAGACATTAGTTTGGTGGAAAAGAACATAGCGGTGAAGATTGGGTTGCATTACGGGGAGGTATTGCAAGAAGAGGGGGATGTTTTTGGGGATGCGGTGAATGTGGCGGCGCGGATGGTGGGGTTAGCGCGTGCCTATCAGATTATCACATCGCCAGTGACGGTGGCGGATGTTAATTTACCGGAAGATATTTCGGCGCGCAATTTGGGGGAGGTGCGTATTCGGGGGAAGCAAGAGGCGATGGAGATTGTGGAAGTGATTTGGCAAGAAGACACGTCGAATATGACGATGTTGCCTGGGGTGATGCCACGGCCACCAAAGTTATCATTGACGCGTTTGGTATTGACGCGGGGGGATGTTAATTTTGAAGTGACGGCGGGGCAGCCGACAGCGCGGTTGGGCCGTGTGCCACAAAATGATTTAATTGTAGATATGGGTTTGGTGTCGCGATGGCATGCAACGGTTGAGTTGCGGCAAGGGAAGTTTGTACTTATTGATCGGAGTACGAATGGGACGTATTTGCAAACGGGTCAAGGTGAGCGATTTATGGTTCATCGGGAAGAGTTTGCTTTACATGGTAAAGGCATCATTAGTTTAGGTAAAGAGGTACAGGAGGGAGATCCCGATTTGATTTATTACACGTGTCATGTGTGATGAAGTTGCCTCTGTTTTATAAAATAAGCGGTGTTTGGTTAGGTATGAAGCGGTCCGAATTTTTAACTGTATTTTAGGAAAGTTTTTTTTGTTGCCTTTGTTGTTGTTATTGTGGGTAAAATAATGGTAGATTTCTCGACTTCATTCAATCCTTGTTTTAGTTGCAACAACTTTTTAGGGTAGAACGGATTGAATTCCGCTCGAAATGACAGGTGGGATGGGATAAGTTTGGGAAAGGTTGTGTTTGGTTGGAAAGGGTTTCAGACCTTGTTTTAGTTGCAACAACTTTTTAGGGTAGGACGGATTGTATTTCGCTCGAAATGACAGGTGGGATAAGGTAGATTAAGTCAATTTTGGTAGCTAGCGGGTGGGAGGATTTGATTGGGTTGGCTTTGATTAGAATGGTGATGTTGCCCATATGGTTAGGGGGAGGTAAAGAGAGTGTTTATGAAAGAAAGATTAACGGTTGGGATAGTGTGGTTAGTGACGTTAAGCTTGCCCTTTTTGTTAGGATTTACGGTAATAGGGGTGACAATTCAGCAAGCGGAACTATATTTGCGGTATCAATATCTTAATAATCGCAACTTCCCCCCAGATTTGTATCGAGTAATGCCAGAAACGATAGCGGCAATGGGTTTGGAGCCGTTGGTGGGGGAGCAGAGGGTGGAGATGGCGATGGTGGCGGTTGATTTTTTGAATCGGAGTGAGCCAGCGGAAGAGATTATTTATTTGTTGGGGGATCAAGTGAGCCCAACGACGGGGCGGGTATGGTATAACGAAGCGGAATTACAGCATATGGTGGATGTCAAGAATGTGACTGATGGAGTCAAGCGGATTAATTGGGTATTGCTGGGGTTGATTTTAGTTAGTTGGGGGTATTTGTGGTGGCAGGGAGAGAAGTTAGCTTTATATCGGAGTGTGCGCAATGGGGGGATGATGACGATGGGGATATTGGTGGGGTTGGGGTTGTTTATGATTGTGGCTTGGGATCTGTTTTTTGTGCAGTTTCATGAGTTATTATTTCCGCCTGGTTCGTGGACATTTGCGTATAGTGATGGGTTGATTCGGTTATTTCCGGAGAAATTTTGGTTTGATGTGGGGATGATTTTGAGTGGATTGCCGTTATTAGCAGGGGTGGTGGTAACGGCCGTTGGTTGGTGGCTCGTACGTCGCGAGACGGCGAAATAAAGGAGGGGTATTGATGATAGCCCATGCGTACCAAGCGACAAAAATGGAATGGCCGGTTGATTGGGAGAAGATGTTTGGCCGACAAGCGCCGTTGGGGGTAGAAATCGGTTTTGGGAGTGGTAATTTTTTAGTTAATTGGGCGCAAGAGCGACCTGATTGGAACTTAGTGGGGATAGAGATATCGTTGGTATCGGTACGGAAAGCGGAGAGCAAAGTACGGGGAGCGGGGTTAGAGAATGTGTGTGTGGTGCAGGGGAGTGCGCAGTTGGCGTTGTGGGCGTTATTTGGTCGGGACAGCATTGGACAAGTGTATATCAATTTTCCAGACCCGTGGCATAAAGATCGTCATCATCATCGCCGGTTGATTCAGCCGAAGTTTTTAGAGTTGTTAGCGAGTCGGGTGCAGGTAGGAGCGGAGTTGAATATTGCGACAGATCATGCGGAGTATGCGACTTTTATTGAAGAGGTGTTAGCTAGTGGGGCGCATTTTGAGAGTCGGGATGAGGCGGCGTTTGTGTTAGCGACTGAGGCGCAGATGCATACGAAGTATGAGCGCATTGGTTTTGAAGAGGGGCGGCGGGGGCATTATTTTCGGTGGCGGCGGCGGGAAACGGCCGTTGCTGATGATGTTTATCCGTTACCAAAGGAGTGGCCTATGCCTCATATGACCGTACAGTTGCCATTATCATTAAGTCAGGTGGCGTTTGCGTTTGAGCCCCAGTTGTTGCAGGCTGGGGAGCGACATATTCGGCTACTATCAATATTTGAGTCACATGATCGGACCTCATTATTGGTAGAGATTAATGTGACGGAAGAGCCATTGGCGCAGAGAGTGGGGGTGGTGGTACAGGGGAAGGGGATTAATGAATATTTGATTTCGGTTCATGAGATGGGTTTTCCACGGCCGACGTCAGGTTTGCATGATGCGGTGCGGGCGGTGGGGGAGTGGATGGTGGGTTTGCACAGTGAGGGGGAGATATTAAAGGATAATTTACGGCCGTGGGGGGATAAAGGGTAAGGATGATGAACTGTATTCGGGTGACGGTACCAGCGACGACGGCTAATATGGGGCCGGGGTTCGATTGTTTGGGATTGGCGTTGGGTTTGCATAATGTTTTTGAGGTACGGGAGCGAAAGGAAGGGGAGCCGTTGGTGGAAGTGGTGGGGGAGACCAAAGGATTGCCTTTAGACGAGACAAACTTAGTGATTCAGGTGATGACCCATTATTTTCAAGAAGTGGGACAAGAGCCAGCTCCATATCGGCTGCTGATTCGGCCGGGCGTGCCGGTAAGTAGTGGGTTAGGCAGTAGTTCGACAGCGGTGGTGGGTGGTTTATTAGCGGCGGATGCGTGGGTGAGCGGGGGGAAGAGCCGGGAAGAGATTGCGGCGATGGCGGTGGGGATTGAGGGGCATCCGGACAATGTGGTGCCAGCGTTGTATGGGGGGTTGGTAGTGGCGGCGCAGACCTGTCAAGGATTGGTGATGAAACGGTTAGAGGTAGCGGCATTGCAGGCGGTGGTGGTATTGCCTGATTTTGCATTGTCGACAGAAGCGGCGCGGGCGGCGTTGCCGGTGATGGTGCCGTTAGCGGATGCGGTATTTAATTTAGGTCATTTGGGGGTTTTGTTGACGGCGTTGGCGACGGGTGATTATGATTTGTTGGGGGTGGCGATGGGAGATCGTTTGCATCAGCCGTATCGGACGCCGTTGATACCAGGGTGGGAGGCGGCGGCGGAGGCGGCGCGGTTAGCGGGGGCGAAGGCGGTGGCGTTGAGTGGCGCGGGGCCGAGTTTGATTGCGTGGGGGGTGGAGGGGCATGAGGCGATTGGGCGGGCGGCCGAGGCGGCGTTTACGGCGGCGGGTGTGGCGTCACAACAGTGGATTTTGGCCGTTGATCAGCGGGGGAGTTGGGTGGAAATGATTGATTAGAGGGGAATAGAGGGAATCAGTTGCCAGATATGGATTAGTCGTTTAAAATACTGGACAATAGGTGGACATTTGTGGTGATAATAGTTTGGTTGTGGCGGCGAGGTGTTTGGTTGAAAGGATAGCGATTTTGGGGCAAATCGTGGTATAGAGGGTTATTCTAGGTTGTGAAACTTTTTTTTGTGATATACAATCATTTTTGTATAAAGCGCAACGATTATTTAACTATGGTGTTTTGTTTTATGAGCACCCATTGAGAAAAATTACTGGCAAGATGAGCCTTAAGTGTTGGGTAACGGCCGTTGAGTCCCACAATCGGCAGTCGTTACGGTTATGAAATTACGACCAACCTGACCAAAGAATCTTATCAAGAAAGTTGACCGTGACAGCGCGGTTGGTTTTAACAATCAATTTAGTAAGCGAAGGAGCACTAGATGGATAAAGCGACCTTATTAGAATGGTATCAACAAATGGTACTAATTCGCCGTTTCGAGCAACGTTGTTCGGAACTATACCAACAGGGAAAGATTGGCGGATTTTTGCATTTGTATATTGGACAAGAAGCGATTGCGGTAGGTACGATTGGTGCCCGTGGTGATAATGACCATGTGATTACCGCTTATCGTGACCACGGACATGCAATTGCCACTGGTTGCAATTTGAATCATACAATGGCGGAGATGTTAGGTAAATCGACTGGTTTGAGCAAGGGGCGGGGTGGGTCGATGCATTTAGCGGACAAAGAGAAACGATTTTGGGGCGGGCATGGGGTTGTTGGTGCTCACTTAACCTTAGCGGCTGGTATTGCTTTAGCGGAGCAGTATCGGGGAACTGATGGGGGCGTGCTGTGTTACTTTGGGGATGGGGCGACCAATATTGGTTATTTCCATGAAGCGTTGAATTTGTCGAAAGTTTGGAATTTACCAGTTATTTGGATTTGTGAGAATAATGAGTATGGGATGGGGACGGCGGTGCAGAGAGCATCGGCCGTGGCGGAAATCAAAGATAAGGCGCGTGGTTACGATATTCCCAATCGTCGTGTTGATGGGAATAATGTGATTGAGGTGTATGAAGAGACATCGAAAGCGTTTGAAGCGATTCGGAACGGTGAAGGGCCACAATTTTTAGAGATGATGACTTACCGCTTTGAAGGGCATAGCATGGGTGATCCGCTCCGTTATCGGACTAAGGAAGAGGTGGAAGAGCGTCGCAAGCGTGATCCACTTACATTCTTGGTTGGCCATCTTCAGGAGAATGATATGGCAACGGAGGAAGAGTTAGATGAGATTGATGAAGCGATGAGTGCCAAGTTGGAAGAGGCGGTTGAATTTGCAGAATCATCCCCATTCCCGACGATGGATAGCCTCTACGATCATATTTACGCGGATCTTTAAGAAGGAGAACGATAATGGCTCGAATTACAATGCGGCAAGCGATTAGTGATGCGTTGCAAGAAGAGATGCGACGTGATGAATCTGTATTTATTATGGGGGAAGAAGTGGGGGTTTGGGGTGGCACCTACGCGGTGACGCGTGGTTTTTATGATGAATTTGGGGAAAAGCGGGTACGTGACACACCGATTTCCGAGATGGTAATTGGTGGTGCGGCGGTGGGAGCGGCGATGAATGGATTGCGGCCGATAGCGGAGTTTATGACGATTAACTTTGCTTTTGTCGCTTTTGACGCGATTATTAACCATGCGGCCAAAGTACATTATATGTTTGGCGGTCAATTTAATTGCCCCGTTGTTTTCCGGGCACCGGGTGGTGGCGGTCGGCAGTTAGGGGCGACGCATAGTCATACGCCTGATTCGATTTTTGCGCATTTTCCGGGGTTGGTGGTGGTGTCGCCGGCAACGCCATATGATGCCAAAGGGTTATTGAAGAGTGCGATTCGGAGTAATGATCCGGTGATGTTTATTGAGCATCATACGTTGTATCAAATTCGGGGAGAGGTGCCAGAAGAAGAGTATTTGGTACCGTTAGGCAAATCAGATGTGAAGCGTGAAGGGAGTGATGTGACGATTGTGGCGTATGCCCAAGGGTTGCAAGTTGCTTTAGAAGCAGCGGAAAAGCTGTCGAAAGAGGGGATTGAAGCGGAAGTTGTTGATTTGCGTTCATTGCGGCCGTTAGATATTGGGCCGGCAGTGGAATCATTTAAGAAAACATTTAAAGCGGTAGTCGTCGAAGAAGGGTATGGCTTGTATGGGATTGGGGCCGAGATTGTGGCTCAATTGCAAGAAGCTGGTTTTGATTACTTGGATGCGCCGATTAAACGTGTGTCGCAGAAAGATGTGCCGTTACCGTATTCACGAGAGTTGGAGCAATCAGCGTTAATTAACGTGGATCGTGTTATAGCGGCGGTGAAGGAGGTTCTCTAATGGCCGAATATATTGTCATGCCTAAATTAGGTTTCGACATGCGTGAAGGTGTGTTGGTTGGTTGGCTCAAGGATGTAGGGGAAGAGGTGAGCAAAGGGGATGTGGTAGCGGAGATTGAGTCGGATAAGGCGACGTTAGAGCTGGAGTCACAGGTCAGCGGTGTGATGTTGAAGCATTTAGCGGCGGCTGATGATGTGGTGCCGGTGGGCGCCAATTTAGCGATTGTGGGGGCTGAGGGAGAAGATATTAGTGGTTTAGATAGTGGGGGCTCGGCTGAGGGGGGTGAAGATGAGGCGCCGGAGGCGAAGGGTGAGGCGTCGGCCGACGCCTCGGCCAAGGACGCGGCGGCGAGTTCGGCAGCGGCCAGCGAGTCTGCTTCGTCTGGTGATCAGAGCGAGTATCCGGGTGGCGTGAAAGCGACGCCGGTAGCGCGACGGATTGCGGCTGATAAAAATATTGATTTAAGCCAAGTAAGTGGAAGTGGTCCTGGTGGTCGGATTCGGAAAGCGGACGTGGAAGCGTTTGCGGAGCAAGGGCCGGCCAAAGCGGCGGCGGCCCCAGCGGCGGCTTTGCAACCATCGGTGACGGTGAAAGATACGGACGAGGTTGTGCCGTTGACCAAGTTGCGGCAAGCGATTGCGCGGCGTATGGTAGAAAGCAAGAGGATAGTGCCCCATTTCTATGTGACCTCGGAGATGGATATGGCGCCGTTGTTTGCGTTGCGTAAGCAGGTAAATGAGATGTTGACGGCGGAGACGAAAGTATCGGTTAACGATATGATTGTGAAGGCGGCGGCGGTGGCTTTGCGTGATTTCCCTAATTTGAATGCGAGTTTTAATGGGGACACGTTGGTGCGTCATACGGAGATTAATGTTGGCTCGGCCGTGGCGGTTGAGGGTGGCTTATTGACGGTGGTGCAGAAGAATACGGATAGTTCGTCGTTGTCGAAGATTGCGGCGGATCATAAAGCGATGATTGGCCGAGCGCGGGCGGGACGGGTTCATCCGGATGATGTCCAAGGGGGCACTTTTACGGTGAGCAACTTGGGGGCGTTTGACGTGGAGAACTTTATCGCGATTGTTAATCCACCTGATGCGGTCATTTTGGCTGTTGGTTCGGCGCGGAAAGTGCCGGTTGTGGTTGATGGTGAGTTAACGGTAGGCATGCGAATGAAAGTGACGGCGTCGGCCGACCATCGGGTTACGGATGGGGCGGAAGTGGCCCAATATTTGCAAGCGTTAAAAGCTGTGATTGAGGAGCCGATGCGGTTGATGATTTAGGTATCGAGATGATTTGATAGCTAGATTAGCGTAAAAATTGAAGAGGCGCGCCAGCAGGGTTGTTGGTGCGCCTCTTTTTTTGTGGGGGGTGTTTTGTTTGAGTTATGGGTTGGTTTGAGCCGGTTTGGTGGATTTTGACGCGGATTTTGGGGATTTGGCGGATTTTTTGGTTGTTGGTGAAGTGAGGAGGGGTGTTTAGTTGGAAGGTTGGTTTGGTAAAGGGTGTGTTTGATTTGAGGAGGGTTGGTGGATTTTGACGCGGATTTTGGGGATTGGACGGATTTTTTTGTTGTTGGTGAGGTGAGGAGGGGTGATTGGTTGGAAGGTTGGTTTGGTAAAGGGTGTGATTGATTTGAGTAGGATTGGTGGGTTTTGACGCGGATTTTGGGGATTGGACGGATTTTTTTGTGTTGGTGAAGTGAGGAGGGGTTTGGGGTTGGAAGGGTGTGTTTTGTTTGAGGAGGAGGTTGGTTTGAGTAGGATTGGTGGGTTTTGACGCGGATTTTGGGGATTGG
>DATHYN010000040.1:0-3445 GCA_035459145.1 Anaerolineae bacterium
GAGTGGCTTAAAATTGGTGGTCTAAGATGAATGGTTATGTTGCAGGAGGTTTGGTTATGGGTGATCGATCGAGTACTTTTAGGGGAGCGGGTGCGGGATGGGGAGGTGTTTGTGGGTTGCCATTGGTTTATTATTTATGATTGCCACTCAGGCAGATATCTCGACTTCGGGATGGTCTTGTTTTGGTGGGGACAGGTTGGTGATTGTGAAGCGACCATCCCTGCGCTCGATATGACGGTTGTCGGCCCTGCGCTTGATTGGGTAGGGTTGGGGGTGGTGAGGTGGTTGTGGGTTGCCATTGGTTTATTATTTATGATTGCCACTCAGGCAGATATCTCGACTTCGGGATGGTCTTGTTTTGGTGGGGACAGGTTGGTGATTGTGTAGCGACCATCCCTGCGCTCGATATGACGGTTGCTGGCCCTGCGCTCGATATGACGGGTGCCGGTTACATCATCATGTTAATTAGAGGTCTTCTTGTCTTTACTGGTTTTTGATGGGGTGGGCATTGATGGTTTGGAGGATGGCGGCGGGACCGTCTTCGGCGGCGAGTTGTTGGCGGATGTGGGCGCCGGTTTGGGCGTAGCGGGGGTTGGTTGTTAGTTCGGTGAGGGCGGTGGCGAGGTCGTGGGGGGTGACTTTGAAGAAGGAGGGGCCGCGGAGGCCGATGCCGAGTTGGGTGACGCGGTCGGCCCAGTAGGGTTGGTCCATGGCGAAGGGGAGGATGAGGCTGGGGGTGCCGGCGCGGAGGGTGGCGGCGGTGGTGCCGGCCCCGCCGTGGTGGACGACGGCGGCGACGCGGGGGAAGAGCCAGTTATGGGGGGCTGAATCGAGGCGGAGGATGGTGTCGGGGAGGGGGGTGTTCTGGCCGATGGTGCTCCAACCGGAGAGGATGATGGCGCGGTGGCCGGTTTGGCCGAGGGCGTCGAGGATGATTTTGTTGATGCGGTCGGGGTTTTGGTCGTCCATACTGCCGAAGCCGATGCAGATGGGTGGGGGGCCGGCGTCGAGGAAGTCGAGGAGTTGTGGGGGTGGGGTCCAGCCGGGTGGGTCGTAGAACCAGTAGCCGGTGGGGCGATGGTTGGCGGGCCAATCGGTGGGGTGGCCGAGGATGGTGGGGCTGAAGCCGTAGAGAGTGGGGTAGTGGGCGTGTTGGTCGAGCCAGCGGTAGTAGGTGAAGCGGTTGATGGGGGGGAGGTTGTGGTCGCGGCGCCAGCGGTTGAGGGTGCCGCCGAAGGCGAGGGCAAACATGGTTCTGGTGAGGGTGAAGGTGAGGGGGTTGAGGCGGCTGTTGAGGCGGAAGCCAAAGGGGGCGGTGACGGGGCTGGGAAAGGCGCGGGTGGGATAAAGGGGGTGGAGGGGGGCGTAGAGCCAGGGGAGGCCGCGGGCGATGGCGCTATCGACGAAGCCGAAGGGGATACTGCTGGCGATGACGAAGTCGGTATCGGCGGTTGCTTGCCAAGCGTCTTCAAAAATAGTGTAGAGGATTTTGGGGGCGCGGCGGAGGGTGGCGGCGAGGATGCGGAGTTGGCTGCCGGTCTCGGCGGCGGCTTTGATGGCGGGGTCGTGCATAAATTCGTGGGGGCCGATGCTGTTGACCGGCTGGTGGTGGAGGCCGGCGTCGGTGATGAGGGGTTTGAACATATCGGGGGTGGGCATGTAGACTTGGTGACCCGCTTGTTGGAGGCGGGTGCCGATAGCGACGTATGGTTGAACATCGCCGCGCGAGCCGTAGGTAAGGATTGAAATTTTCATGGTGTAATGATACCCTAAATGGGTAATTTGTGTTATCATTGTGAAAAATTTTGCAACCTGGTTATTTTGTAGCATAATTGTATAAGGAGGGCGTAACGTTGTTAAGCGAATACGTACCGCCGATGTTGGGAATAGCGGGGAGATTGGCAGAGCCCTTCAGGGGGCGGTGACTCATTAACTTTTTGGATACGAGAAGGTACATAAAGGATTATGGATTTTATAGCACCAGCTTTAGATATGCGTTTGATAATGCCCGTGTTTATCGTGGCAGGTTGGGGAGTGGTTTTACTTGTTTTGGATCTGTTTTTGGAGGAGGGTCAGAAGAAGTTTTGGCCGTGGGTAGCGGCGATTGGTTTGGTGCCCGCTTTCTTCCAGACAGTGGGATTGTGGGGGCAGTCGGCGGGGACGTTTACGCCGGTGGGCCGAGATTCGATGATTTTGGTGGACAATTATAGTACGTTCTTGAATATTACGTTGTTGTTGACCGGCTTTTTTGCTATTTTGATCTCATCGGAACATATGCAACGGATGAAATTGGATAAGCCTGAGTATTATATGCTTATTTTGATTTCATTGAGTGGTATGATGTTGATGGGGATGGCCAATGATTTAATTTTGGTCTTTTTGGCGTTGGAGCTGTTCTCGATTCCATTGTACATTTTGTCAGCTTTTGCTTTGCCGGATATGCGCTCAGAAGAGGCTGGTTTGAAATATTTCTTGCTGGGGGCATTTTCATCGGGCTTTTTGGTGTTCGGGATTGCGTTAATTTATGGCGCGACGGGTTCGACTGCTTTGCCGGTGATTGCGGAGAATTTAGCGGGATCGGAGATGTTCACGATTGGATTGATGGGGGTGGCGTTGTTGTTGGTGGGGTTGGCGTTCAAAGTGAGCGCGGCACCATTCCACATGTGGACGCCAGATGTGTATGATGGGGCGCCCACGACGGTGACGGCGTTTATGTCGGTGGGGGCAAAAGTGGGTGGTTTTGCGGCGATGATGCGTATATTTTTTACGGCGTTGATGGATATCGCTGATGTTTGGATGGGGCCAGTTGCGGTATTAGCGGCGTTGACGATGATTTTGGGGAATGTGATTGCGTTGGCACAGCCGAATATTAAGCGGATGTTGGCGTATTCGAGCATTTCTCATGCGGGTTATATTATGATGGCGGTGGCCGCGGGGGCGTTAAGTGATAAGAGTCAGGGGGCGGCTTTGTTCTATTTATTCGCTTATTTATTTACCAATATGGGGGCGTTTGCGGTGGTATCGGCGTTGGAAACGGCCGATGGCAAAGGCTTAATGTTGGATGATTACAAAGGGTTGGCGAACAAGAATTATTGGATGGCGTTAGCGATGGCTTATTTGATGTTGTCGTTTACGGGTGTGCCGCCATCGGGTGGTTTTATGGGTAAATTCTTCGTGTTTCAAGCGGCGTTAGAGGCTGATTTATTGTGGCTGACGTTGATTGGGGTGGTAACAAGTGTGATTTCTGGTTACTACTATTTGCGGGTGGTTTACTATATGTTTATGTTTGAGGGGAACAAGGTGGAGTTAAAGTTGGCGCCAGCGGTGGCGTGGACGGTTATTGTAACGACATTGGTGACGTTGTTGTTGGGTGTGTCTCCGAATATGTGGTTTGAACTGGTTCGGGACGTGGCCGTGCAGGTGGCACCGGTGTTGTTCGCTGGGG
>DATHYN010000041.1:0-11585 GCA_035459145.1 Anaerolineae bacterium
ATTTGACGATACCAGGGGGTATGGGGGGATTAGAGGCGGCGCAGAAGATTTTGGCGATTAATGGGGAGGCGAAGTTGGTGGTATCGAGTGGGTATGCGACGGATCCGGTATTGGCGAATTATGAGGCGTATGGGTTTAAGGGGATTGTGGTGAAGCCGTATCGGTTTGTGGATTTGGCGAAGGTGGTGGGGCGGGTGATGGGGGAGGGGTAGGGAATGGGTGGTATGTTTTGGGGGGAGGTTCTTAAATGGGACACAGATTGGACTGATTTGATAGATTGGACTGATTTTTTTGAAGAGCAGGTTAAGGTTTGGGTTGTTAGGGTTCGTTGTGTGCGACAGAGTTTTTTTGACTACGTTTTGCTCTTTGCTTAGGGGGGAGGGAACCTGAGGTTGATCATTGATTAAGCCGATGTAAGGGTTGGTGAAGGTGTTGTTAGGGTAGATTTCTCGACTCCATTTTGCCCTTTGGCGATTGGTAGGTTTTAAAGGGGGAGGGCGGGTAAAATTTCGCTCGAAATGACGTTGGGAAGAGGGGGGGGGCGAACTTGGGTTAGTGTATTAGTCTAGGTTTTGAGTTTGAGGGTGAGGGCGAGGAGGAGGAGGGTGGCGAGGGTGTGGACGAGGAGCATGGCGGTGGTGAGGGTGATGGTTTGGGCGAGGAGGCCGAAGAGGAGGGCGAGGGGGAGGAAGCCGAAGAGGGAGTGGACGGCGGTGACGGTGCCACCTTTGCCGGGGACGCTGGCGAGTGATTGGGATTTGGCGATGGGCCAGTAGACGGTGAGGAGGAAGGTGAGGGGGATGCCCCAGAGGAAGCGGCCCCAGATGTTGGGCCAGAAGAGCCAGATGGGGTAGAGGATGAGGACGCCGAGGCCCGCGATTTGGAGGACGCGTTGGGCGGAGTGGGTTTGGCGCCAGCGGTCGAGGTAGGTGAGGCTGAGGAGGGCGACGCCCATTTCCATCGCTTTGTAGAGGCCGACGAGGGCTTGGCTGAGGCCAGCTTCTTCGCGGAGCCAGATGGTCATGAAGGTGAGGGGGAGTTCTTGGATGGAGTGGAGGAGGAGGAAAAAGAGCCAGTAACGGGCGCCGGTGTGGGTGAGGACGAAGCGGATGTTGTCTTTGATGGTTTGCCAGCCGGAGCGGTCATCGGTTTGATCGGTGGGGGTGGTGGGGGGTGAGGGGAAGTGGGTGCGCCAGAGGAAGATGGCGTAGACGATGGCGGAGAGGCCGAGGGCGTACATGAGATATTGCCAGGGGAGCTCGGCCCAACTGACGGCGACGACGAGGAGCGGCGCGAGGAGGGCGCCGATGGTGTCGATGAAAGTGGAGCGGGCGTAGATGCGGTCGGGGGCGGTGGGGTGGGTTTCGACGAGGATGACGTCGGCGGTGTGGGCGAGGGGGCCGGAGGCGAGGCCGTAGATGGCGTAGGCGAGGATGAGGACGAGGAGGGTGGGGGCGAGGCCGATGGTGATGAGGGCGAGGCCGAGGCCGAGGGCGCCCCAAGCGAGGAGGCGGCGGCGGGGCCAGATATCGATGAGGATGCCGTTGATGGGTTCGATGATGGCGCCAACGTAGTTGAGGGTGAGGGGGAGGAGGCTGACTTGGGCGTAGGTGAGGCCGAGGGTGGCGCGGATGGTGGGCATGAGGACATCGGGGGCACCGCCGAGGAGTTCATCGAAGAAACGGGCGAGGAGGGAGAGACGAACGACGCGGTCAGAGACGTTGTCGGCGCGGGGGATGGGGGTGGGTTGAAAGCGTTTGAGGTTCATGGGGGGATTTTAGCATGTTTGGGAGGTGGGGGGTAGATAGGGAGGGATATGATGAGAATGATGGGTTGGTGGGGGGACTTTCTGGTAAAATAGACATTCCTGCGTAGGAATGAGAGCGTTCGGGGTTATTTTGGTTACAGTGTAATTAGTAGAGTGTAACCAAAGTGATCTAAAATTTGCTGTTGTAATTATGTGTAGGTGGAAGGTTTGGTGGTTTTTGACGCGGATTTTGGGGATTTTGGGGATTTTTTTGTTGATTTAGAGGTAAGATTAGGGTTGTTCGGGTTATTTGTGAATAAGGTTATTTGTGACGGTGATTTTATAGATTATTTTGGTTACAGTGTAATTAGTAAACAAGGTGGTAAAAAATGGCAAAGACAGATATTGAAACGTTAGAGTTAGGTTTGATGTCCGCATGGCCGGCGGCGCGGTCGGTGTGGCATAATGGGTGGGTGTTGCGGTGGACGAATGGATATTCGAAGCGGGCGAATTCGGTGACGCCGATTTATAAGCGGGGGGCGGATTTGGCGAAGCAGGTGGCGTGGTGTGAGCAATATTATAAAGGATTGGGGTGGAATGTGATTTTTCGGGAGACGCCGTTAGGGGATGGGGCAGAGATGGCGGCTTATTTAGAAGGCAATGGGTATGCGCGGTTTGATAAGTCGATTGTGCCGATACGGGAATTGTCGGAGAAGATCGAGCTTAATCAGAACGTGGTGTGGGAGGATTGGAGTACACGGGCGGTGTCGTGGGTTAGTTTAGCGGCGAAGTTTCGGGGGGATGATGCGGGCGAGCATGAGCATGTGGCGTTGTTAGAGCGGATTGTGAATGAGCGGGTGTTGGCGGTGGGGTATGTGGATAAAGAGCCAGTTGTCATCGGGGTGGGGGTGCGGTTTGGGCAGTGGGTGTCGATTTTCGAGGTCTTGGTGGCGAAGGATCGGCGGCGTGAGGGTTGGGGCCGAGCGATCACGGAACGATTTATGTCGTGGGGGAAAGATCGGGGGGCAACGCATGCTTGTTTGCAGGTAGTGCGGGCGAATGAGGCGGCGTATAAGTTGTATGAGACGTTAGGGTTTGAGAATGCGTATGAGTATATTTATTGGCGTAAGGAAGATGGGTAGGGAGAGATAAGGAGTTTGAGATGCGACGTGTGCTTGGCTTGGTGATGGTGTTCGGGTTGATGGGTTTGGCTTGTCGGGGGTTTGTGCGGGAGGATGGGGTGGCGACGGTGGTGCCACCGGCTACGGTGCCGGTGGCGGCGATGCCGTTGCCGACGGCAACGGTGGTGGTGGAGTCGACGGCGACGGCGGTGGTGGCAGTTGATGTGACGGCCGTGCCAACGGCCGTTATCGACCCCAACCAACCGATTGTGTGGCCAACGCCGATCAGTTTGGCGGGCGCGTTGGCGGTAGTGCCGGCGGATGAGGCGCAGAGAGAAACGAGAGCACGGTTGCAAGGGGCGGCGGGGGTGCCGCCGCAGCGGGATGATGTGGCGTTGGCCGCGGTTTATTTAGGTTTGTCAGGGGAGGTGGTCGATAAGCCGCCAGTGACGGAGCCGTTGGCGGTGGGGACGGAGGCGACGATTAATGTGTTGAATCATGATGATAACACGATGACGGCGGTGCCGATGGTGATGAAATGGGCGAGTGAGCACGCCTATTTTTGGTTTGATGAAGGGCCGGGTAGTTATGATCCGACGGAGCGGGAGTTGGAGCAGACGGGCCGAGAGTTTGATGTTATTTATGAGCAGGTGGTATCGATTTTTGGGTCGGAGGCGAATCCAGGGGTGGATGGAGACCCGCGGATTCATGTGATGAATGTGTCGCCCGTGATTTTGTGTAATGTAAGCACGAGTAATTTGTATGGTTGTGGATTGGCTGGCTATTTTAGTGCGGAGGATACGTTGCCACGCTCGGCCGTGCCCCATTCAAATGAACGGGAGATGTTTGTGATGAATGGGATTAATTTTGATGCTTCCTTCTATTTAAGCGTATTGGGACATGAGTTCCGGCATATGGTTGAGAATCGGTATGATCAGGGAGATTTGGATTGGGAAGTGGAGGGGTCGGCGGTTTTGGCCCAGGATTTGTTGGGTTTCGATAGTTCAGTACTGGGGCGGGCGAATCAGTTTTTAGAAAATCCGGACCAGCAGTTGACGAATTGGGCGGATAGTGGCACGAGCGCACGGTATGGTCAGGGGTATCTATTTAATCGGTATCTGTATGATCAGTTGGGGGCGGATTTGTATCGGGAATTTGGGCAAAGTGCGTTGCCGGGATTTGTGGCGTTGGATGCGTTGGCCGAGGAGAATGGTTTGGGAGTAACAGGTGAGGGGATGTGGCGTGATTGGTTGGTGGCGTTGGCGGTGCATACGTTACCAACGGCACCCGCGATTTATGATTTTGATAGCGCGGTGAATCGGGTGGCAATGGAGCGTGTTGATGAATTTCCAGCGGATATTATCGATGATGTGGCCCAGTACGGAGCCGATTATTATGAGTTGGACGGGTCTGGGGAAGTGTTGCTGACGTTTACAGGGACGACAGTGGTGCCGATTTTCCCGGAAGCACCCCCATCGGGTCGGGAATTTTGGTATGCGGAGCGGGCGAACTATAGTCAGATGCGGTTGATGCGGTCGTTTGATTTGACGGGGGTGACGGCGGCGACGTTGTTGTATGATGTGTATGTTGATATTGAGTATGGGTATGATTTTGCTTATGTGATGGTATCGGCGGATGGGGGGGAGACGTGGCAGGCGGTGGTGGCCGAGGGGATGGCGGGTTTGTTGGCGGCGGATAATCCATCGGAACGGGCGTTGGCGGCGCGGTTTTATACGGGGCAGGGGTTGGGGTGGCGGTCGGAGGAGGTTGATTTGACGCCGTGGGCGGGGCAAGAGATTTGGGTGCGGTTTGAGTATGTGACGGATCCGATTTTGACGTATGGGGGGTGGGGTTTGGATAATATTGCGGTGCCGGAGATTGGGTTTGCCGATGATGGGAGCGGTACAGTAGGAGGGTGGACGGCGGAAGGGTTTAGTCCGGTGACGGCACAGATGGAGCAGCCGTGGGTGGTGCAGGTAGTTACTTTTCCGGGCAGTGAACTGGTTGTGGAGCAGGTGGAGATTGATGAGTATGGTGTGGGGTCGGTGGTGATTGATTTGGATGGGAGTCGGCAGCCGCCGATAGTGATGGTGGCGGCGGCGGCGCCGTTGACGTTGGAGCGGGTGTGGTATCAGTTGAAGGTGGAGTAGGGTGGTGAGGGTGGCGAGGGGGAGACCTCAGAGCTTTTTAGGGAGGTGTTTAGAGGGGGGAGGGTTGGGTTAAGAAAGCTCTGAGGTCTGGGCGGGGGGATTTTGGTACTGAGGTCCTTTTGGGGATTAGAGAGAGATGAGTAAGGGCGCTGAATTGGGGAAACTTTGTGAATTTGGGAACAAATAGGGAACGGAGCGCGTTTTAAGAGTGTAAGCAAATTTCAAATCAAATTTACAAGCAGATAAGACAAAGTTTCGTGATGATGCTGTTGGTAGGACAAGGGCATTGTGGTTCATGGTGCTTGGTCAAAAGTTTAGCCAAGTTATGGAGACGCGGAGGTTGGTACTTGTCTGTTTGATGAAAAAATGGAGAAAATATAAAATGTTAAGGATAAATATGAGAAAAACAGCTTTGTTAGGTTTGATGGCGTTGTTGATGAGCTTCTTGATGGTTGCTTGTGGGCCAGCGCAGACGAGTGGGGATGAGGTGGCGCGGTCGGAGGCGACGGCGACGCCGGAGAGTGATGATGGTGATATGGTCGAGGGGGAGACAGAAGAAGATGTGGCTGATGAGGTCACGCCACCTGCCGAGTCGGAAGGGGAGATGGTCGCTGATTTGGATCAGATTCGGTGGTCATTGGTTTACACGGTTGTGGGTGGGGATGCGCAGGTATGGGCGCCGATGAAATCTGATGTTCATTTTCAGATTGACAATGGCAAGGTTAGTGGGAATGCGGGTTGTAATCGGTTAAATGGAGATATGAAGTATGATGGGGAGATGATGGAATTTGTTATGTTAGCGACGACGCGGATGGCTTGTGAGCCTGAATTGATGGAATTAGAGATGGCGATTGTAGATCTTTTGGGGCAAACGACTGGTTATGAATTGGTTGATGGTTTGCTGGTGATGCACAACAGTGATGATTTGCCGTTGGCGGCGTTTACGGCGGCCGAGGTAAAGAGTTTGTTTGTGGGTTCGGAGCAGGCTGATTGTGTTGGTGTTGGTCCGCAGAAATGTTTGTTGGTGAAGGATGAGGCCGAGGGTGAGTATACCTACTTCTATGACAGTATTGTTGGTTTTGATTGGGAAGCTGGTTACGAGTATGAGTTGCTGGTGAGTGTGGTTGAAATTAACAATCCGATGTTGGCTGATGCGTCGTCGTTGCGGTACAAATTGGTTGATGTTGTGTCGAAGACAGCGGTGGCCGAGAGTGAAGAGACAGCCGAAGTTGTGGGTAAAACATGGCAATGGTTGTATTTTGAAGGTGGCGATGGTCAACGTTTAGATGTAGATGCGCCAGAACAGTACACATTGCAATTGATGGCTGACGGCAGTTATGCGTTGAAAGCTGATTGTAATCAAGGTGGTGGGGCATATACGTTAGAGGGGAGTAGCTTGAGTTTACAACCAGGTCCAATCACATTAGCGATGTGTGGACCGGATTCATTGGATAGTGAGTATTTACGGCGGTTAGGGGATGTGGTCACATTTGTGGTGACGGATGAGGGGCAATTAGTGCTTAACTTGATGATGGATGCGGGCAACATGGTATTTGAAGAAATGAAATAAGCGAATTGTTAGTTGGTAGGGGGAGCTTGTTTGCTGTAAGGCGCGGAGGAATCCGCGTCTTTTTTGTTGGGAGGGGGGGAGTCGTTTGAGTTAGAGGTTGGTTTGAGTAGGTTTGGTGGGTTTTGACGCGGATTTTGGGGATTTTGGGGATTTTGGGGTTGTGTGGTGGAGGTAAGGTTTTTGTGTGGGTAAGGTTTGGAGATTTTAACGCGGATTTTGGGGAGTGGACAGATTTTTTTGGTTTGTGGTTGGAGGAGAGGTTATGGTGGAGGTGAAGTTTGGAGATTTTATCGCGGATTTTGGGGATTTTGGGGATTTTTTTTGTTGATTTAGAGGTGAGGTAAGGTTAGGGTTGTTGGGGGTATTTGTGAGTAAGGTGAGTTGTGACGGAGATTTTGAGATTACTTATGTTACAGTCTGTTTGATTTGGTTTGGTGGGTGGCCTGAGTTCGAGCATTGATTAAGCCGATGTAAGTGTTGGGTGGGGTATTGTTAGGGTAGATTTCTCGACTTCGTTCAATCCTTGATTTAGGGGTGAAGCTTGCCGAGGGTGGGGCGGATTGAACTGCGCTCGAAATGACGTTGGGAGGAGGAGGGGGGAATTGTTGAACTCAGGTTGTTGGGATTATTGTTGGCTGTTGATGAGGGCGGCGGTGAGTTCGTGTGGTTTGAATGGTTTGCTGATGTAATCGTCCATGCCGGCATCGAGGCATCTTTGGCGGTCTTCGATGGTGGCGTTGGCGGTGATGGTGATGATGTAGGGTTGTTCTTGTGGGGATAAATTATTGCGGATGTGGTGGGTGGCTTCGAGGCCATCCATTTCGGGCATATGAATATCCATTAAGATGAGGTCGTAGCTTTTTTGTTGAAGGGCGGTTAAGGCTTCTTGGCCGTTGGCGGCGATGTCGATGGTGTAGCCTAGGCGACGAAGCATTAAATTGGCGATTCGTTGGTTTGTGGTATTGTCTTCGACTAAAAGAATGTGAAGGGGGTAGCGGGTAGCGGTGGTGGGGTCGAAATCGGTTTGGGCTTTTTGTTGTTGATGATGAACGTAGTTGCCCATTAAGATTTCATTTAATATGTTGTAAAGCTTTGAGACTTTAATCGGTTTGGTAAGATGGCCATTGAAAAGTTTGAGGCGATCATCTTTGCTGTTGTAATGGGGGCGAGTGAGAATGATTAATGGTAGTTGTTCAGCGGTATGGTTTGCCCGAATTTGGGTGGCGACGTCTAGGCCATTGGTGGTGGTATGGGTGTCTAATAGGATAGCATCAAACGTTTTTTCGTCGAGGAGAGTCATAAGATGGGTGTTATCGGTAGCTTCCGTTATTTTTAAACCCCATAGGGGGACATAGGAATGGATTAATTTACGATTTGTTTCATTATTGACGTAAATTAACAATTGTTTGTCAGTTAAATTTGATGCATCAGGTTGTAAGTAGATAGGTTGTGCATTGGGGGAAGCTTCTGCTTGAATGGTGAAGAAGAAAGTTGTACCTTGGTTGGGTTCGCTTTCGACCCAGATTGTGCCCCCCATGAGTTCGGTGAGTTGTTTGCTGATGGCGAGGCCGAGGCCGGTACCACCAAATTGTCTGGTGGTGGAGGCATCGACTTGTTGAAATGATTGGAACAGCTTATCGATTTTGTGGCTGGGGATACCGATACCGGTGTCTTTGACCGCAAATTGAATTGTGAACTGGTTATCGGTTTGTTTTGGGGCGGTAACGAGAAGGGAAACTTCGCCTTGGGGGGTGAATTTGACAGCATTACTGAGTAAGTTGAGTAGAATTTGGCGGATACGGGTGACATCACCTAATAGCTCGCTGGGAACGTTGCTATCGATAAAGTAGCCTAAATCTAGCTGGTTTTCAGCAGCTTTAAGGGTAACAAGATCGAGAGCGGATTCGACACAAAGATGGAGGTCGAAGGGGGCGACTTCTAGGACCATTTCGCCGGCTTCGATTTTGGAGAAGTCGAGGATGTCGTTGATGAGAATGAGGAGGGCATCACCACTTTGGCGGATGGTGGTGGCGAAATTTTCTTGTTCAGTGGTGAGGGGGGTGTCTAGGAGAAGGCTGGTCATGCCGATGACGGCGTTCATGGGGGTGCGGATTTCGTGGCTCATATTGGCCAAGAATTGTGATTTGGCTTGATTGGCTTGTTCGGCGGTTAGTTTGGCTTGTTGTAGGAGATGCTCGGCTTGTTTGCGTTCAGTGATATCTTGGACGGTACCGACAAAGCCGGTGGTGGTGCCTTCGTGGATGATGGGGGCGGCACGGACGTAGGTCCATACCACTTGGTCGTTGGCGGGACAGAAGCGGTGTTGGCTGTTGTAGATGAGTTGTTGGGCGGCGGTTTCTTGCCATGTTTG
This sequence comes from Anaerolineae bacterium, assembly GCA_035459145.1. Taxonomy (GTDB): domain Bacteria; phylum Chloroflexota; class Anaerolineae; order Promineifilales; family Promineifilaceae; genus DATHYN01. The sequence continues at coordinate 8,960 of DATHYN010000041.1, forward strand.
GAAGACACGTTGGCGGTCATCGGGGTGAATGGATTGGCTCCAGCCGTCGCCGAGGGCTTGGGCCTCGGTTAGGCCTGAGATTTGTTGATAGCGCTTATTGGTGTAGAGGCAATGTCCATCGGCATCGGTTAAAAAGATACCGGTTGGCGAGTTTTCGCTGATGGTTCGGAAGAGGATTTCTTGTTCCCGCAACCGTTTTGTTTGTTCACGGGCGTAGTGCCAAGCTTCTGCATTTTGTTTGAGGGCGGGACGAATGATAAATTGACTTAAGCCAGCAATCCAAAGGATACAAATAAGGTAGGAAAATGTAAGTAAATTGCTCTCTAGGATAATGAAACTATCGCCGGTACGGGCTAAATCGTTTACAGTTTGGTTCATTGCTTGGAGGTAGGTTTCTTCTTGAGCTAATATTTGGGCCACAAGCGGCGGGGCATCTGTTTGTTCCACTTGGGTTAATTGCTGGCCAGCGGTGTGCATCGTGTTGAAGGTGGATTGCAAGGTGTCATTATTGAGGAAGGATTGGGCAAAGGTATCGGTATAGAGGGTAGGATCGGCTGCTTTGTTGGTGAGAAAAGTGCGGCCGGCTTCCCATTGAGTGAGAAGGGTAGCTAGATGATCACGATGTTGTTGGTAGGCGGTGGGGGAGGGGGCGTGTTGCATTTGGAGGGCTGTTTGGCTGATATTTTGGCTGAGCATGCGTTGACGGCCAGCGACATTGATGATTTCATTGCTACCGATTTGTTGGATGAGGCCATAGCGGAGGATGAGGTAACAACCAGTAATAATGATAAAGATGAGGGTTAAGGTAATGATGTATTGTTTGGGGATAGATTGGAGTGATGATGATGTGTTTTGTTTGTTAGTCATCAGGTTTGTCATTGGCTAAATTAAAAGCGGTTTCCTTAGGTTATATGATACGGGAAAGTGAGGAGATTGACAATGGGAGTTTGGGTTAGTAGAGGGGAGGCGGATGATGAAGGAATGTAGGGGGTGTGAATAGGGAAGATTTGATGTTTTTTATGTGGGATACGCTTGAGTTGGAGGCTGGTTTGAGTAGGTTTGGTGGATTTTGACGCGGATTTTGGGGATTGGACGGATTTTTCTGTATTGGTGAAGTGAGGAAGTGTGTTTGGTGGGAAGGTTGGTGATTTTGGGCAAATCGTACTACCGTCAGGGGGGGAAACATAGTTGGGGGTAAAAATTGGTCATGTTAGAGGAGGCGAAGGAGGGGGGTGAGGGATTGGCCGGTGTGGATGCGGCGGATGGCGTCGGCGAGGAGGGGGGCGAGGGATTGGACGCGGACTTTGGGGTGGTATTTGTCGTGGTGGATGCTATCGGTGGTGACGAGTTCGGCGATTTCTTCGCGGTCGAGGCGTTCGATGGCCGAGGGGAGGAGGACGGGGTGGCTGATGGAGAGGTAGACGGGGGGTTCGGCACCAGCTTCGATGAGGGCAGGGATTTGGTCGAGGACGCTGCCGCCGGCGATCATGTCATCGATGAGGATGGGGGTTTTGCCTTCGATATCGCCGACGATGGAGGCGGTTTTGGTTTCGGTGAAGCTGACGCGACGTTTGTGGATAACGGCGAGAGGGAGGCCGAGTTGGTCGGCGTACTTGCTGGCGAGGCGAGCGCGGCCGACATCGGGAGAGACGATGACGGTTTTGTCACGGGGGAAGCGGGTTTGGTCTTGTTGGAAGTAGTCGGCGAGGACGGGGAGGGCGGTGAGAGGATCGGTGGGGATATTGAAAAAGCCTTGGATTTGGAGGGCGTGGATGTCGACATAGAGGACGCGGTCAACGCCCATGGTTTCGAGCATGGTGGCGACGACGCGGGCGCTGAGGGCTTCACGGCCGTTGGCCATGCGGTCTTGGCGGGCGTAGGGGTAGTAGGGGATGATGGTGGTGATGCTTTTGGCCGAGGCACGGCGGCAGGCATCGACGAGGAGGACAAGTTCCATAAAATGGTCGTTGACGGGGGCGGAACAGGGTTGGATGATGTACACTTTTTGTTCGCGGAGGAGGGTATCGATTTGGACATGTATTTCGCTATCGGCGAGATGGGTGATAGAAACGGGAGCGAGCTCAGCGTTAAGATAGTTGCCGATTTTTTGGGCGAGGATAGGATTGGCGGAGCCAGCAATGAGACGTAAGTTGTTTGTTTTAGTAGGCATCGGTTTTCCTTGCTTGAGTTTGTTTTGATAAACGTTATAATATCTTCTTTAGGGTAGATGATACCATGTTAAGAGCGGTAAACTAAATATTTTCGATATTTTCTCTTGAAAATAAGCTGTTTAATGTATGGAAGTGGTTAAGCGAAAAGGGTGATATCTTTTGGTTAAACAATATAGGTGGAAGGTTTGGTGGTTTTGAACGCAGATTTGGGAAAATTTGTTGATTTAGAGATAAGGTGATGGTTTTTAAGGTTGTTTGGGGCTAGAGTGAAAAGAATAGGTTGTTAGGTTCTAAGTGGATTCCTGCCTGCGCAGATACTGTCCGTTTTTGTTGAGCAGGTAGGATTTGCGGAGAACGAAGCCGAAATAAAGGTGATTTTAGGAGTGGATCCCCGCTTTCGCGAGGATGACAGCCCTGATCGGGCTGTAAATGGTTATTGACATAAGAAAAGCGGA
>DATHYN010000042.1:0-24791 GCA_035459145.1 Anaerolineae bacterium
CCCCCCTCACCATCGGCCACCATGTTGACCACCAACTAACCCGTCAAGCCTTAAACCAAACCACCCTCACCCCCTGGTTCTACGAAGATTTCCCTTACACCACCCAACCCACCGCCATCGACCCCATCCTTCGTGCCCACCCCCAATGGCAATTGCACCAAATCCCCATGACCACCACCGCCATCAACCAACGAATCGCCGCCATCAACGCCTACCAATCCCAAATCAAAACCCTCTTCGCCACCTCGGCCGCCATGGCCACCGCCGTCCACCACCAAATCCAACGCTACGGCGGCCAACGCCTCTGGCAACCCCTCCCCCCGACCTCAGAGGTTTCATAACCAACACCTCGCCACTACCAACACCTCCTAAAAACCTCTGAGGTCTCCACCCCTCCCCCCCAATTTACCCACATCCCAAAAAACACTTGATAATACCCCCCCTATTCCCCTATAATAAGTAATAGCGGTATAATAGTATTCTAGCTTTACTCAGTGCAATATAAGAGTGTCAATTTTTATTTCATTTTTTATCACTCTTATCAACAAGTAATGGCATAATAACCATTGACTTTATTAGTCAAAAAGAAGAGTTAAAATAAGTTATGGGCGGATTAACAACTAGACAATTAGCCGGACGACGTAAGCGTAAATCAAGAAAGGCACGACGCGATCAACTTCAACCTGGGGTCACCCTCCAAGACAGATATCGGATTGTAGGTGTACTCGGCACGGGCGGCTTTAGCTCCGTCTACCAAGCCCGCGACCTCCGGTTTAGTAATGTTACCCGCCTCTGTGCTGTCAAAGAAATGATGAATATGTCCGCTGACCCTGAGGTCCGTGACCTCACCAGTCAAACGTTCATCAGCGAGGCCAACGCCCTCGCCACTTTAGACCACCCCGCTATCCCTGAGGTCTACGATTATTTCAATGAAGGGGAACGGAGCTATCTCGTTATCGAATTCATCCGTGGCAAAGATTTAGAAGCGATGCTGTCCGAATCTGATGCCCCCATCCCCTGGACCAAAGCCCTCGATTGGTCACTGCAACTTTGTGATGTCCTCAGCTACCTCCATGACCACAAACCCCAACCTCTCATCTTCCGCGATCTCAAACCATCCAATATCATGCTCGACCCCCACGGCCGTATCCGTCTCATCGACTTCGGTATCGCTAAAGTATTCCAACACGGCGAAAAAGGGACCATGATCGGCACCGAAGGCTACTCTCCACCAGAACAATATCGTGGTGAAGCCAGCCCCGCTGGCGATGTCTATGCCCTCGGCGCCACCCTCCACCATATCCTCACCTTGCAAGACCCCCGCATGGAAACCCCCTTCACCTTCGCCGACCGCCCCATCCACACCATCAACCCCGATGTCCCCGCTAACTTCTCCAATATCGTCATGCGTTGCCTCTCTTATGATGTCACCGAACGCTACTCCGATGCGATGAGCCTCCAAGCCGCCCTCCTCCAAGTCTCCCCCTCCGTAGCCCCTGGCCAACAACCAATGGCCAACATCGCCAATGTAGCCGCCATGAGCACCCCTGCCGCCCCCCCACAACAAGAACAAACGATCGATGCTGCCACTACTAATGACAACACAACTGGTCGCCATCTTTGGAAATTTAAATGTGAAGATGAAATCCGCTCCACCCCTTATGTCCATAAAGATTTTGTCTTTGTCGGTGCTTATGACAATAACCTCTATGCTCTCAAACGAGATACGGGCGAGTTTGCTTGGAAATACCCCACCACAGATGGTATCGCCAGTCAACCCATTGTCGATGAAAACAATGTCCTTTATATCACCTCTTCCGATGGTGTTTTATACAGTCTCCGCATGAGTGGGCGTGTCAACTGGGAATTCAAATCCGGTGGCCCTATCTACTCTTCTCCCCGCATCCTGCTGAACCATATCTTCTTCGGTTCCGATGATGGTTTTCTTTATGCCATTAATGCCAGTAGCGGACGCTCAATCTGGAAGGCCGAGGGCTCCGGCCCTATTCGCTCTTCCCCCGCCTTTAGTGCTGATAATGTCTTCTTTGGCACGGAAACGGGCTATCTCTTCTGTCTTGATTTCACTGGCAAATTAAAATGGCAATTCCAAGCGAAACGGGCCATCACCTCCAGCCCCGCTGTCAGCGAAGAAGATATCGTTGTTGTCGGCTCAATGGATGGTATCGTTTATGGTGTCGACTCTAACTCTGGCTGGCCTTTATGGCGGATGCGTAGCCGTCGTCCCATCGTTTCCTCCCCGCTTATCCATGACGAAACTGTCTACATCGGCTCCTCAGATGGCTCTCTATACGCTATCAATCTCTTCAGTGGTAAAAAACAATGGGAATTTGAAACGAATGCCCAAATCACCTCTTCGCCCGCCTATTGGAATGATGCCATCTACTTTGGTGCCACCGATAACAATGTTTATAGCATCGACACCAAAAAGGGACGGTTACGCTGGAAATATGAAACCGGTGGCTTTATCGTCTCATCCCCTGTTGTCCATGATGGGGTTGTTTACATCGGCTCATCCGATCACCATCTATATGCACTTCCAGCCTAATCAAAAACAACGGCTGTAACTTACTTTTATTCAGGACTCTGTTATGACCCTACCTACCAATGATTCATCTAATCCATCGGAAGACGCTCTCGTTGACGATTCCCTAAATGATTCCGCCGTATCGGACACAACGCAAGAAACGGCCAATAACCATGATCATGAGGCGGAATCCTCACTACCAGTTGAACGGCTTTTAACCCCTCAAGAAATCGAAGCGTTTGGCTTAGATATCGATATTAGCCACTTCGAAGAGCGTGAAATGCCCGAAACCACCCCCCTCGGCCAATCCAATGCCAATAGCCCCGATACCCGCATCCTCACCCCCAATGAACTCCACCAATTAGCCGCTCTTAAAAAAGAAACCCCCGAAGAACAACGGCTTGAAGTCGCTTACAGTTGCGTCGTCGGCCATGTCCGCCAACGGAATGAAGATTCCAGCTTTGTCTGCCAATGTGATACCGGCGGCCAATCCCCCATGCGCCCTTTCGGCCTCTATATCGTCGCCGATGGCATGGGCGGTCATCATGATGGCCACGAAGCCAGCCAAAAAGCGGCCCGTACCGTCGCCCACATCATCCTCGACCAAGTCTACCTCCCCCTCCTCCGTGATGGTACCCCTCCCCGTGAACCTGTCCCCGATATCATGACCGATGCCGTCCAAACAGCTAATCAAGCTATTTTCAACCCCTCCCCTGAAAAAGATAGTGGTACCACCCTCACCGCCGCCCTCATCTTTGGCAAACGTCTCTATATCGGCCATGTCGGTGATAGTCGTGCCTATCTCTTCCGCAATGATAAACTCCAACAACTCACCGATGACCACTCTTTTGTCCAACGTCTTATCGATGCCGGACAACTCACCCCCGAGGAAGCCGCCGTTCACCCCCAACGAAATTTACTCTATCGCGCCGTTGGCCAAGGCGGCCAAATCGATGTCGATACCCTAACTCGCCCCTTAACCAAAACGGGCTATATCCTGATCTGCAGTGATGGTCTTTGGGGCTTGATGGAAGATGAAGATATCGCGGCCATCCTCGGCAATACCAACACATCGTCTCAAGAAAAAGTCGATCAATTAGTCACCAAAGCCCTTGATGGGGGTGGCCATGATAACATTACGGGGATTTTAATTAATTTTAAATTTTAAACTTTATGAACAACTGCCTCTTGACTACACTAACTTGCTTACTGCCGTTTCTAGTCAAGCAAATACCCTGCATAAATACATAATTATTTTAAGAAGTAATTTATATGCTTAATCTCGATGCGATTACTAGTCGCCACTATCTTGGTATTACAACCAATCAACAACTCCTATACTTTTTGATTACGGCAACGCCCCCTCCGCAATATACTAGCCAACGTCTCCCCCTAAATATCGCTTTTGTCATCGATCGTAGCACATCTATGAAAGGCCCTCGTCTTGAACGGGTCAAAGCCGCCGCCAAAATTCTGATCGATAACCTCGCCCCCGAAGATACAATTTCTATCATCAGCTTTAGTGACCGGGCCGAAACGGTCATTCCCGCCACCTCCGTCAAAGAACGTCTGCAAATGTTCACCCAACTACAAGGGATCGAAGCTTCCGGCGGTACCGAAATCTACCAAGGGCTACTTGCCGCTCTTCATGAACTTCGCAAAAAACCACCCGGACAAGCGCTCAATCACCTCATCCTCCTAACCGATGGTCATACCTATGGCGACGCCGACCAATGTCTCGAAATCGCCGAACAAGCCGCCGCTCGGGGCATCGGCATCAGCGCCTTTGGTCTAGGCGCTGAATGGAATGACCATTTTCTCGATCTACTCGTCGCCCCTTCCGGCGGACAATCTGACTTCATCGCCTCCCCAGAACAAATTATGACCCATCTCCAAAAACGCCTCCAAGGCTTAGGCTCTGTCTATGCCCATAATCTTCGTCTTCAACCTAAACTACCTCCGGGCATATCTATTCGTGAAATTTTTAAAGTCGCCCCTTTTGCCCAACCCTTAAATAAATCCAAATCGGATATCCCCCTCGGCAACATGGAAGGCGTCTCTCCCATCTCCCTCCTCCTCGAAATCGGTGTCGAACCCCAATTCACCCCCAAAAATATCGACATCTCTTTCTCTCTCGTCGCCGATATCCCCTCCCACTCACTCATCGACTTCGTTACCAATCACCGTCAACCAATTACCGTCCAAGAAGAACCCCCCACGGAGCACCCCCCTGATGCTATCATCGAAGCAGTTCGTATCTTGCAAATGTACCGTATGCACGAACAGGTTTGGACGGAAATGGATGAGGGTCGTGTGCAATCAGCCACGCAACGCATGAATCGCTTAACTTCCCGGTTGGCCGAGGCCGGCTACGAAGATTTAGCCGCTCAAGCCCAATTAGAAACCCGCCGCCTAATGAAAATGGGTACCATGTCACTCGAAGGGCGTAAAAAATTAAAATATGGTACGCGCAGTTTAATGACTAAATCATTGGCGCTAAAAACCAACATCTTAACTGACAACGAAGGACAAAAATGACCTGTTGGGATTGTGGCACAGAACAACCAGAAGGCGCCCTCTTTTGTAATGAATGTGGCGCCTATTTGCTTGATAAATCAGGAAAACCGGTTCGCGCTCCCGCTGACCAACTCCCCTTTACCGATGAAGGAGCAGCACCACCACAACCACATCTGGCCGGCCAATCATGGGAGGCTGTCCAAAAACCAACCCATCTCACCTTTATCATTCCCATCACCGGCCGCCGCGTCCAAATCCCCTTAGAAGATGATATCACTGTCGGCCGTGGCCCCGTTATCCTCGACCTAGATGCTGATTTAGGTGCCCAAGAAGGGGTTTCTCGTTACCATGCCCTGATTCGCTTTACCGATGAAGGCCTTATCTTAATCGACCAAAATAGTACCAATGGTACTTTTCTTAATAATTATCGCCTCCCCCCTGAAATCCCCTACATGCTTAACAGTGGCGATGAGCTTCGTTTTGGTGACCTTCTGGTTCACCTATTCTTTTAACAATCATAAAACTATCTTGTCTCCCTACCATGGTACTGAGACAGATTCAAGGAGTTACATCATGGCTATTTCTATTCTTTTACATATCGCAAATGAAGATGCTGTCGCTTGTGAGATCGAAGAACTACCACCCCCTGAAAGTAATATCATCACCGTCTACAATCCGGTGCGTCGTGATGGAAAAGATCTCCATTATCTCGAACCTAATGTCAACATTCTTATCGTCCCCTTCTCTCGCGTCAACTTTATTCAAGTCTTGCCCAGTGAGGACGTTGAAGAAGTTATCGGCTTTGTTCGTGATTAACCACATTATTGAATACGATTCCAACAAGGTATACATATGGTTGAAAAAATCCCTAGTAATCTCGAAAAAGATACCAATAAATTGATTCTCGTCGTCGATGACGAACCTCGCATGATTCGCTTTATTCGCATGAATCTTGAACTAGAGGGTTACAAAGTCATCGAAGCCAATAACGGGCTTGAAGCCTTAGAACAAGCCCGTCAACATCTCCCTGACCTCATCGTCATGGATGTCATGATGCCCGAACTGGACGGCTTCGAAACGTTACGCATGTTACGTGATATCTCCACTGTTCCCGTCGTCTTACTGACCGTACGTAGTGATGAAGAGGACCGCATTCGCGGCCTCGAGTTAGGTGCCGATGATTATGTCACCAAACCTTTCAGCCCCGCCGAACTAAATAGTCGTGTCGGGGCTGTTTTGCGTCGCGCCGCCTGGCCCGCCACCCCCCCACGTACCATCCTTCAAATCGACGATCGCTTATCGGTCGACTTTAATCGTCACCAAGCTATCGTCGATGGCGAACGGGTCGAACTACGCCCCACTGAATACCGCCTCCTCAGTCACCTCATCCAAAATGCGGGCTGGGTCATCCCCCACGAAACCTTATTAGCCAAGGTCTGGGGCTACGAATATCGCGAAGAAACCCACTATCTTCGTCTCTATATCAACTATTTACGCAAAAAAATCGAAGCTGATGCCTCCAAACCGAAATATATACTCACTGAACGCGGTGTCGGCTACCGATTTATCGATTTCAATAAAGAGTAACTACCTTGGACAAACCATTCGTTCTTGTCGCCTCAGAAGAGGAGTTTTTTGCGGAAGCAGATACGTATCTGGATCGTGATGAACGTGCTATTTTACGCCAAGCTTTTGAGCTAGCGAAGAAAGAGCATGGTGATGACCGCCGTAAATCAGGCGAACTCTTTTTTACCCATCCCCTCACGGTGGCCTACTACCTCGCCCAAGCACAAGCTGATGTTGTCACCCTCACCGCCGCCCTCCTCCACGATGTCGCCGAAGATACCAAAATCTCCATCGGCGAAATTAAAGAACGTTTTGGTCAAGAAGTCGCTCATGTCGTTGATGGCGTCACCAAATTTAGTGCCGTCTCCGAAGGTATAGGGGGCAAAACACTCACTAAAACCCAAGTCCAAACAGCGACACTCCACAAACTGTTTGGGATGATGGCTGATGATTGGCGTGTCGGTATCATCAAACTATTTGACCGTCTCCATAACCTACGCACCATTAAATCAACTTCCATCGAATCCCAAAAACGAAAAGCCCGCGAAACGTTGGCCGTTTACGCCCCTCTCTCTAACCGCCTCGGCATGTGGGAACTCCGCAACGAAATCGGCCAACGTTCCGTTGAAATCCTCCATCCAGACCAATTCCAAGAGGTCCAAGAACGCTGGCTCCAAATCCAAAAACAACAAGATCGAGAATATGCCTACATCAGCCGCCAAATCCTAGAACGGCTCTGGCTCGCTGGTGTCAAAGCAGATGTCCAACCCTCTCCCGAAAGCCTTTACTCAATCTTCAAACAAGCACAAAAACATCCCTACGGCCGTCACATTGTCGATGATACCCTGCGTGTCGTCGTCCAAGTCCCTGATGTCTCTAGCTGTTACGTCGCCCTCGGCCACGTCCACAACATGTGGCTCCCCGCCCCCCAACGCTTTGATGATTACATCGCCCGCCCCCGCCCCAACCTCTACAGCGCCCTCCATACCACCGTCTACCACCCCACCGGCAAACCCATCAAAGTCCGCTTCCGCACCCAAGCCATGCACGTCCTCTCCAAATATGGCATCCTCGCCCGCTGGATTAATATCAATATGCCTCTTTGGTCTGAGGAACTGGCCGAGCGCGTCAACGAACTGCTCAAACGTATTAGCGAAAATATCAACCTCGACCCCGAAGATTTCGGTGGCGGCGTCGAAGGCGTCATGGAAGTAATGCGCCACCAAATCACCCTCCACACACCTCGTGGCGATACCAAACAGCTCCCCGAAGATTCAACCCCCATCGACTTCGCCTACGCCATCCATACCGGTGTCGGTCATCGTTGCCACGCCGCTTTCGTTAACAGTGTCCCCTACCCCCTCTATAAACCGTTGTCCGATGGCGACCATGTCTTCATCCAAAAACGAAGCAATCAACGCCCTCAACGTGTCTGGCTTGATGAAGACCTCGGCTATGCCCAAACCCGTATCGCCCGCGCCAATATCCGCCGCTGGTTCCGTCGCCTCAAGCCAGAAACCGCCATCCTCGAAGCCCGTCAACTTCTCCAAAAAGAGCTCGATATGCTCGGCCTCCCCGACTTCGACCACAATGTCGTCGCCCAACTCAACGATTACGATAACCTCAATCTCTTCTACCATGATATCGGCCGTGCCGAAATCCTCCCCACCAAAATCTCCACCGCCGTCCTCGCCACCCAATGGCATAAAATGCCCCTCCGCCACATCATCAGCGAAGTCCATACCGAAAATGGCCAAACCTTGTACGTGCGCAACGCCGGCAATCGCCACTGTCGCCTCTGCCGTACCTGCCGCCCTCGGCCCGGTGACACCATCCTCGGCTTTATTCGCAGTGACAAAAGCATCACCGTCCACCAAGAAGCCTGCCCCAAACTACCCCACAGTCACGTCTCAGACCGCATCATCACCCTCCTCTGGGGTGAAAAAAATGAAGCCCAAGCCCGTATCCTTAAATTCCAAATCGATGTCTATGACCGCTCTAGCCTCGTCTTTGAAATCACCCAACTCCTGCACAACGAATCCATTAATATCCACTCCATCCGTACCCTCATCACCGATACCCACAAAAGCCTTGTCATTGAACTCGAACTCATTAATCCCCGCCAAACGATTCGCATTATCCACCGAATCCACGCTCTCAATAATGTCTATCACCTTACCTGCCTCTCTTGCCTCGAACTCACCGACGAAAATGATGATGGTGATGATGATGAGATCCAAACAACCTCACCTCCCCATCCCAATCCAACCTACCAACCGGAATAAACAGTTTTAGCCAAGTCCACAAACCAAGGAGCGCCCCACTATGTCCCAATCAATTGATACCCTGTTGATTAATGGCCTCGTCCTCACCATGAATGACCAGTACGATATCATTCTCGATGGTGCTGTCGCTATTCACCAAGAAAAAATTATCGCCGTTGGCACCACAGACCACCTCACCACCACCTACACCGCCACTAATACAATCGACTGTACGCACCAACTCATTATGCCCGGCCTCGTTAACGCCCACACCCATATCCCCATGTCCCTCCTCCGCGGCCTCAATGATGACCTCCGCCTCGACGTCTGGCTCGGCTATCTCATGCCCTTAGAACGTGAATTTGTTACCCCCGAATTCGTCCGCCTCGGCACCCGCCTCGCCTGCGCCGAAATGATCCGCTCCGGTATCACTTGCTTTGCCGATATGTACTATTTCGAAGCCGATATCGCCGCCGAAACCGCCCACATCGGCATGCGCGGCCTCCTCGGCCAAACCATCCTCCGCTTCCCCGCCCCCGATGCCCAAAGCTACGAAGATGGCCTCACCAACTGCCGTCGCTTCATCGAAGAATGGCAAAATCACCCCCTCATCCAACCCGCCGTCGCCCCCCACGCTTGGTATACCGCCACCCCCGAACTCCTCCGCGCCGCCGCTGACCTCGCCCGCGCCTATGACGTCCCCCTCCATACCCATGTCAGTGAATCACTGTTCGAAATCAACCAATGCCAAGAAGAAAATCATCAAAACGTCGTCTCTTGGCTCGATAAACATGGCATCCTTGATACCAAACTCCTCGCCGCCCACTGTGTCCATATCGACTCCCAAGAAATGTATCAACTCGAACAAGCTGGCGCCGGTATCGCCCACTGCCCCTCCAGCAATCTCAAACTGGCCAGTGGTATCGCCAACCTCCACGAAATGCTCGCCGCCAACCTCCACGTCGGCGTCGGTACCGATGGGCCCGCTAGCAACAACGATCTCGACATGTTCGAAGAATTCCGTCTCGCTGCCCTCCTCGCCAAAACCAAAAGCAATGACCCCACCGTTGTCCCCGCCAAACAAGCGGTCACCATGGCCACTCGCCTCGGCGCCAAAGCTGTCCACATGGGTGATAAAATCGGCTCCCTCGAACCACATAAACTCGCCGATATCATCATTGTCGATATGAACGGCCTCCACAACTGGCCTCACTTCCATAACAATCCTGAAAATGTCTACTCCCGCCTCGTCTATGCCGCCAAAAGCACCGATGTCGCTCACGTCATCTGCCACGGCCGTTTCCTCATGCGCGACCGCCAACTCCTCACCATTGATGAAGCCGCCACCCAAACCGAAGCCGCCCAAGTCGCCGCTACTATCGACGCCTTCGTCCAAAAACGTGAAGCCAACCCCTATAACAAACTGGTCGCTTTGGCCGGCCGCGTTGAACGTGGCCAAAGCTTCGAAATCCAAATCAAAATTCCCATTACCCCCGACCAAAGCACCTATATCGAACAACAAATTAACCAACCAGATATCGAAATAATTAAAAAAGCCCACTACCGTCAATACGATGCCTATCTCCTCTTCGATAAAAATAAAACAGATATCACCAGCTTGCGCTACCGTGAAGATGAATATATCAATGACAAAGGGGAAACCTACCAAGAACGGACTCGCCTCACCCTCATCAGCGAAGATAGCCGCGAAACCTTCCCCAATACCACCATGCTCTCCCACTCACGCTTCCTATCCCCCGCCCAACATAGCCTCCGCTTCTATCGCGAATATTTTGCCCCCCAACAAGAAGTCGCAGTCCATAAAGACCGCCGCCGCTGGCGCCTTATCTTCCAAGATACTGAATTCGCCGTCAACTTAGACCAACTTATCAAACCCCAAGTCGATACCCCCTACCTCGAAATCAAAGCCCGCACCTGGTCCCGTGATGATGCCTATCGTAAAGCTGATCTCATCGCTGATTTCCTCACCTACCTCGGCCTCAATACCGACAACGCCGATACCCGCGACTACCTAGACATCGCCCAAGATTAACCCCCACCCAAAAGAGCGCTGATGATCTCACAATCACCAACGCTCTTTTCTCACCATTAGCTTGAACGCTTTCCGAAAGGTCATCACAATAAACACCACCGTTTTTATAAACCTTCCCGAAAAACCGCTTCAAACGTCTCACATAACTAAACGGGGAAAATCTCTTGGAATTTCATCACCGACGCCAAATCACCCGAAACCTTAATCTTGCCCGACATAAAAGCGGTCATCGGATTTAATTTACCCGTCGTCATCGCTTTGTAATCTTCAGACGTCATATTAATCGTCGCCGTCGGATCATCGGCCGGCCCTTTATTAACAGAGCAATCCCCATCAGCCACGGCCACATTCCACGTGCCACTTTCATCACCACTCAAATCAAATTGAATCGTCATGTTGACACCACTCGCTTTCTCCGCTTTGAAATTATCTTTCATCCGACCAAAAATCTCTTCGATTGTCATTAAAAAATCTCCTTAATATCAATTTTTATAATACTAACCTAAGTTCGACAATTCCCCTCCCCCTTCCCAACGTCATTTCGAGCGCAGTTCAATCCGCCCCACACTCGACAAGCCTCACCTCTAAATCAAGGATTAAACGAAGTCGAGAAATCTACCCTAATGACACCCTAACCAACTCTTACATCGGCTTAATTAATTATCGAACTCAGGTTAATGCTAATACGTCCAAGTCTCTAAATAATTATTTGACACCAGAACTATCAGCCACTAAAAAGTATACCGCGCCCCCTTCTGCTGTCAAGTTATCTGACGCAATGCGTCAAAATCGACGTTTTGCCTACGCTTCCTCAGCTTTTTCTAAGCGTTTTCCTTACGAAATCGTCTCAAGTTTGTTTTTTCCCCCTCCCCTGTGCTAGAATTAAAAGGCTAACTGGTTACCACCCACTTAATTGGGCTCAACCCACTTAGCCATAAGTTTATCAGTAAAATAGTCTGGAGGCGTTAGGCGCCTCCTTTTCTATGTCTATATTTTCTCCCTACATAGACGCCTCTCTTCCAGACTAGTACAGATTTAGTTTTTTCGTTTTGTTACGTAAAGTCGCTTTGGGTTTCTGCTTAGAAACGGTCGACTAAGTGTCTTTACCAGCATGTTAATCGCCTAAACGGCCGTTTCTCCCCTCATCCTCTCACTTTTGGCGATTTACTTAGGAGTTACTTAAATATGAGTGAACAACCCCTTAACGATCATAACAGCGCCGAACAAGCTCGCGCTCGCATGAATCAAAACGCGCGCCAAGCAACTGGGGGCGGTGGCCCGCGTTCTAATTTACTTATCCCTGGCATCATCGTCGTTGTCCTTCTCGTCATCGTCGCCCTCTTCCTACCCCCCATCTCCCTCGGCCAATATCTCTTCGATTCTCCCGAAGAAGAAACGAGCGCCGAAACCGAGGAACCAGAAACAGCCCTCGAAAGCAACCTCGCCATTCCTGGTGAACTCAGCCTCGCTCTCTCCGATAGCAATGCTATCGCCAATGTCGCCCGCATCGAAGCCGCTGATTTTACCAATAACAACAATGTCCCCGAAGCGTTACAACCAGCTGTCACCGCCTTGCCCGCCGACATGAGCTTGCAAAGCCCTGTCTATGCCATCACCTTCGATGGCGCTAACCAAGGCGAACTGACTGTTACCCCTCCCAACAACAACCCGCTCGCCGATTTGTACCATTGGGATGGCCAAGCATGGCAATTTACCCCAGCCATGCCCACCGGCTCCGAACTCAAAACCAATGCCGGTGAACTAGGTGCCGCTTACGCCTTTATGCAATTAACGGCTCAAGCACCAGCTCTTAGCGCCGAACTCCTCCCTACCCAAAACTTCGCCGCTGATATCCCCAATCTTCTCAATGAAGTTATTGTCGGGACCCTCACCCTCAGTGGTGGCAATGGTGACCTCGTCGGTACCACCAACCCTGTGGCTGGCGCTAAATCCCAAATTGTGCGCGTAACCAACACCGGCGCTATCGTTGACCAAGCCTCCATCACCGCCTTCTTAGGTGATGCTACCGCGCAATCACGTCAAATCGATAGCCTCGTTCAAACTGTTCGTAACCAAGGCTTTAATGGGGTTGTCGTTGACTACCAAGGTATCACCGGAGCTCAACGTGCCGCCTATACCCAATATATCACGCAATTGAGCGAAGCTTTATCCAATAATAACTTAACCCTCGGCGTCGTCTTCAATACCCCCCTCAAAACCCCAACCGGCTCGTGGGATACTGGTGGCCAAGATTGGACCGCTATCGGTGCTGTCGCCGATATTGTCTATATCCAAACACCACTCAACCCCAACGCTTATGCCGATGACGGTGCCGCTCAACAGCTTCTTAGCTATGCGACCCGTCTTGTCGACCGCCAAAAACTGGCCATGCTGGTCACCGCCAATGCCATTGACGCCATTGGTGATGTCTACTGGGAAATCCAACCACAACAAGTTGTCAACCATTTTGGTGCTATCCAGTTTGAAGGTGACACCAATGTCGAACCAGGGACCAATGTTACCGTCAACTTAGCCGGTAACGCTAGCCCTCTCGCTTGGCAACCAGGTAGCCTTTCCTACCAATACACTTACGAAAATATGCAACAAAGCCACAACGTTTGGCTCAGCAATGCCGCTGCCCTCAACCACCGTATGCGTCTCGCTAAAAGCAATAATTTGCGCGGCGCCGCTGTTCGTGGTTTAGGCAATGTCGCTAATGATGCCAACTATACTGTGGCTCTCAACAGCTTCCTCGGCAACGGCGATGCCCCCCAACCGGTCGCCACCGCGATCACTTGGGTCGTCACCGATAATGAAGGTGGCGTTCTCGCTAGTACCGCTGGTGAAGATCTCGTCTTCAACTGGCAGGCTGCCGACAACGAAGGTGATTACACCATCACCGCTGGCATCGCCCAAGGCAACCAAACCTTCAATATCGACTCCTTAGCCGTCGCTGTCGCGACCGCTGATGTCGTTGAAGTCGTTGAGCCTGATGGCGAAGATGCCCAAGTAGCCGATGACACCGCCGATGAAGAAGCAACTGAAGAGGAAGCAACTGAAGAGGAAACTGAGGAGGAAACCGAAGATACGGTTACCCACTCCACCGGTGTCTCTAATGCTACCGTCTCCGTTGGTGCTAATATCCGTCAAGGCCCTGGCCTTATCTTCGGTACTTTCGCTGGTGGTTTAACCGCCAATTCTCGTGTCGAAGCCATCGGTCGTAACGAAGCCACTGACTGGATTCAAATCATATTCACCAACGACTCTACGCAAGGGCAAGAAACTGAAGGCTGGATTTACGCCAACCTTTTAACCCTTGACAGTACTGTTGTTGCTTCAAATCTACCCGTCGTTGAAGTGGATACCCCTGTCGTTAGCAACCCAGGTGGTGGTGGTGGCGGCTCTGCCCCTCCTCCGCCGCCTATCGGCAACGGTTCCTTCGAATTAGGTGGTCAAACCCACTCCCTCGCCCACCCCGCTCAAATGCGTTACGCTGGCATGACTTGGGTGAAATTCCAACACAAATGGAGCGTCGGTGATACCCCCGAAGCGGTCGCTGGCCGTATCCAACAAGCCCACAACAACGGCTTTAAAGTATTACTCAGTATCCCTGGCTCCGACCACAGCAGCATCAACTACGATGCGTACATCCAATTCTTGGGCGGCGTCGCCGCCCTCGGCCCAGACGCCATCGAAGTCTGGAACGAAATGAACCTCACCCGTGAATGGCCCTCTGGTCAAATCAACCCCGCCACTTACGTTAACAACATGCTTAAACCCGCTTATACCGCCATTAAAGCGGCTAACCCCAACGTCATGGTTATCAGTGGTGCCCTCGCCCCCACCGGCTTCTTCGGTGGCTGTGGCGGTGGCGGTTGCGATGACTTGCCTTACACCGAAGGGATGGTCGCCGCCGGCGCTTTGAGCTACATGGACTGTTTAGGTGTCCACTATAACGAAGGGATTATCCCCCCATCACAACAAAGTGGTGACCCTCGTAGCGAACATTACACCCGCTACTTCTGGGGTATGGTCAATACCTACTGGAATATCACTGGTGGTAAACAACAATGTTACACTGAGTTAGGCTACCTCACGTCCGATGGTTATCCTGGCTTGCCTTCCGCCTTCGGCTGGGCCGCCGGCACCTCTGTCGGTGAACATGCCGCTTGGTTGGCCGAGGCTGCTAGCTTAGCTGGTAATAGTGGCAAAATCCGCATGATGATCGTCTTCAGCGTCGATATCTTCCACTACAGCGAAGATCCCCAAGGCGGTTACGCCATGGTGCGTCCTGATGGTAGCTGTCCTGCCTGTGAAACCTTACACCAAGTAACAGGTGGTCGCTAATACCGTGATGTCCATCTGGTAGCCCTGTTAAAGGCTACCATTATGTGGCACCCTCAAAAAATGGTGCCACACCGTCGCGCTTTTTTTAAGCCCTTACCATTAAAAACGGCCGCTTAAAATAACGCCGCAATAACCAAAAGCAAAACGGTGCATCAGGCGAACAGTTCTTGATGCACCGTTTTTCACTTCTAATGGAGATATTTCATGCGCCATCTATCCCTTTTATTCACCTTAACCCTCTTGCTTCTCGCCGCTTGTTCCGGTCAAGCTGACCTCCAACCCACCGATACCCCACCCCAACCCGCCACACAACCCGCCCCAACAACCGCTCCCCCCACCGCCGTCCCCACTTTACCCGGCCCCGTCGTCAATACCGGTGACTCAAATACCAATACGGACACCCCCACTTCCCCCACCGCCGTCCCCACCACCGCTCGCCCCCCACTCCGTGATGGAGCCCATTTCTACTCACCTGAATATGGTATCCAAGCCTTCCTTTGGTGGCGACCCGATATCGCCCAACGGGATGTCGCTTTAGTTGAAGAGATGGGCTTTGGCTGGATTAAACAATCCTTTAGCTGGCGCGATATCGAAACCCTCGAAAAAGGGAGCTACGACTGGTATCGTCCCGACTTAATCGTCGATATGGTCAATGATGCCGGTCTCAATTTGCTTGTTCGTATCGATCGCCAACCCTTCTGGTCACAACCTGAAGGGACACAACCGGCCGAAAACCAACCACCTGAAGATTTGACCGATTTCGCCGACTTCTGCCGCGTTCTCGCCGAACGTTACCGCGGCCGTATCCAAGCCTATCAAGTTTGGAATGAGCCCAATCTAAGCCGTGAATGGGGCGGCCAAGTCCCCAACCCCGCTGAATATACCCAACTTCTTAAAGTTTGCTACGAAGCGATTAAATCAGTTGACCCTGAAGCCATCATCATCTCGGCCGGCCTCGCCCCCACCGGCACCCAACCACCAATCGCCATGCCCGATACCGACTTCCTCCAAGGGATGTACGATGCTGGCGCCGCTAACTATTTCGATGTCCTCGGCCTCAACGCCCCCGGCTACAAAGCCCCTCCCGAAACCTCCCCCGAAGAAGCCGCCAACACCCCCGAATACGGCAGCGCCCCTTGGTTTGTCTTCCGTCATGTGGAAACCATGCGCGATATCATGGTCCAAAACGGTGACGCTGATAAACAGGTCGCTATCCTCGAAATGGGCTGGACCCTCGATAACGTCAATCCCGATTACGCTTGGTTCGCTGTCGATGAAGCTACCCAAGCCGAATACCTAGCGCGCGCCTACAAATACGCCTACGAAAACTGGACTCCTTGGATCGGTCTCATGAGCGCTATCTATATCGCCGACTATGATTGGACAGCGGAAACCCATGAACAATATTGGTGGTCAGTTGTCCTCCCCGATGGCACCCCGCGTCAAGCCTACTATAGCTTACAAGAGATGCCAAAACCATCTGTAGCCCCCTAATGACTTTCTGGATCTTAGTTATCACCTACTGGCTTCATCTCCTAGCCACCATTGTGTGGCTAGGCGGTCTAGCTCTGTTTGTCCTCATCGCTTGGCCTCTCTGGCGCCAAGGCACAATCGTTAATAACCAATGGTGGGCATGGCAACAACGGTTTATCCCCCTCGCCAACGGCAGTTTGGTCATTTTGCTCTTAACCGGCTTCTACCAAATGACTCAAGACCCAAACTACAATGGCTTTCTCGCCATCGATTCCGTTTGGGCCACCGCCATGCTAATCAAACATCTCGCTTTTGTCATCATGGTCGGGCTAACCGCCTATACCCAAGCCGTTGTCCATCCCGCCCTCCGCCGCCTACAACTGCTCCAGCAACAAAAACCAACTGTTGCCCAACAACAACAAACCGCTCTCATCACACGGGAGCAAAATCTGTTGCGCTTCAATCTATCGGCCGCCATCATTGTCTTGCTCTGTACAGCTGTGGCAACGGCCGTTTAAATAAGCAAAATAATAGCCAAATAGCCCGTTTTCTTGACGCCTATTTTGGCTTATGATAGACTGACATTATGTCTATTTGATAGACGATACTTTTTGTATCCAATTTTTGATTCAATACCTAACTTAATGATGGCTATGTAAACCATCAATACATTAATTTTTTAAGTTGTAATTTGGAGGATTCCGTGAAACGTACTGCCCGCTTTAATATCCTGTGGCTTCTTATTGTTATGATGTCACTTGCCTTACTGTCTGCCTGCACCCGTGATGCACCGGCCCGTGAACCTATCGTCACCGCCACACCTGGTGGCAGCGCACCAGTTATCAACCCCGCCCCCACTACTGACCCCAACCTCCTTCCGATTGCCACCGTTGACCCCAATGCTGGTCAACTGCAACCGACCGTTGACCCCAATGTTGGTCAACCACAACCGACCGTTGACCCCAATGCTGGTCAACCACAACCGACCGTTGACCCCAATGCTGGTCAACCGCAACCAACGGCCGTTCCCCCCACCTCCGGCGGCCAAACCACCAACCCCACCCCACCACCAACCAGCCAAACAGACGAAAATGGCAATCCAATCTACCAAATCCAACAAGGGGATACCCTCTTTAGTATCGCTACCCGCTACGGCCTCACCGTCAACGACCTCGTTGTCGCCAACCGGATCGCCAACCCCAACAATATTGTCCCTGGTGAAACCATCATTATTCCCGTCAACCCCACCTCGGCCAGCGATGAAATCGTTCACATCGTCCGCGCTGGTGAAACCATCTTCAGCATCGCCCAATTATACGGCGTTGATATGGATACCCTCATCAGCTACAACAATATCACCAATCCCAACTTAATTGATGCCGGCGCGGAAATCCGCATCCCACCCGCTCAATAAAGTTTTAACAACCAACGAATAAATAAGAAAGGGCACTTCTCGTGAGTGCCCTTTCTTGTTTCTCTTAAACAATACCACCATGTCTACTGAAAAAATTATCTGGGACAATGGCAGTTGGCGTCTCAAACAAATCGACGTTAACTTAGCCAATGGCCAAACCCGCTCCAAAACAGTCGTTGATCACCCCGGCTCTGTCGTCTTAGTCCCTCTTCTCGCTGATAACATTCTTCTCATCAAACAATTTCGCCCCGCCCTCGGCCAAACTATCCTCGAACTCCCCGCCGGCACCTGTCATTGGGGCGAAGATATAACCGCCTGCGCCCACCGCGAACTCCGTGAAGAAACAGGTTACCGCGCCGCCCAACTCACCCCCCTCGGCCTCCTCTGGCCTGCCCCCGGCGTCAGCAACGAAACCATGCACCTCTTCCTCGCTACCCAACTCACCCCCGACCCGCTCCCCCCTGATGATGATGAACAAATCGAACTAACTCCCATCCCCCAACAAAATATTATCTCCCGCCTCCTCACCGAACGTTGGCCTGATGCCAAAACGATTGCCGGCCTCCTCCGCACCGCCCACCACCTCAACTGGTTAACCTAACCCACTCTATTCCTCTTCATCCTCATCCCCTTTATTCTTCCGCGTCAATTGCCACAACCCCTCTTGCACTGCCCGATGTGCGGTTCCTTCCGGATAAAGACCATCTTCATCTGGCTCACCCGCTGGCAAATCAGATAACAACGATAACCCTTCATCCAAATGCCTAATCGGCCAAACATGAAATTGCCCGTTGGCCACCGCCGTCACCACTTCCTCCGATAACATCAAATTCTGCACATTCGCCTCGGGAATAATCACCCCCTGATCACCCGTCAAACCCATCATCCGACACACCGCAAAAAATCCCTCAATCTTTTCCGTTGCTCCCCCAATCGGCTGAATATCTCCCCATTGATTCATCGAGCCTGTTACCGCAATGCCTTGACGCAACGGAAAATCGCCTAAACTGGAGAGAAGCGCATACGCCTCGGCCGAGGTCGCACTATCCCCATCAATATCGTTATAATTCTGCTCAAATGTCAAACTCGCCGACAATGACAACGAATTATGCCGCGCATACAACCCGCCCAAATACGCATTTAAAATCAACATCCCCTTGTTATGAATCGGCCCCGCCATATCCACTTCCCGCTCAATATTGACCAACCCCCGATCCCCCGCGTACGTCCGCGCCGTAATCCGCCCCGGCTGACCAAAGGAATAATCCCCCATATCCAATACCGTCAACCCATTAACCTGCCCCGTCACATACCCATCCGTCGATATAAAAATCATCCCCTCTTCAATCTCTTCCTGCAACAACTCCTCCAACCGATTGTTCCGATTTTGCCGCTCGCGCAACGCCATCTGTACATCCTCTCCCCGCACAATATCTTGCCCATTCTCCCCTGCCCAATAACTTGCCTCACGAATCAAATCCGTAATCTGACCAAACCGTGTGCTCAACTTCTGCTGATGCCCAGCCAGCCATGACCCAAATTCAATTAATTTTGCCACTGCCGTCTTATCAAAATGACGCAAACCCTCCGTTCGACACCGATTCGCCACAAATAACGCATACTCTTGCTCATGCTCCTCATCCCGCGGCATCACCGAATTAAACTCCGCCTTTACTTTAAACAAATCTTGAAAATCTTCATCTGTATCCAACAAACCATAATAAAAACCATGCCCCCCCAACAAAATCACCTTCACATTTAAGGGAATCGGCTCCGGTGCCAATGATTTTGTCACCACCTGATTCCTATCTAAATTCTGCAACGTAATCCGATGCCCTTTCAACGCCCGCTTCAACCCCTCCCACGCATCCATCTGTGGCAATAAATCACGCACATTAATGACCAAATACCCCCCATTAGCCCGATGTAATGTCCCCGCCTTAATATTCATAAAGTGCGTCGTCATCACACCATAACGCATCTCATACTCAATTCGACCCATTAAATTATGGTAGGTTGGATTATCATCTAAAATAACCGGCGCTCCCTCCGTTTCGGTCTGATCAACAAACACATTGACATCATATTGACGCCAATCAAATGGTTCTGGCACTCTTCCCCCCTCTTGTCCCATCTCCTCTTCCTCAATAAATACATCTAAATTATCTAAAACATGTTGATGCAATGACCATAAATAATCTTTTATATGCTGATTATTCTCGTAAAAACCCAACAAACGTGCCAACGGCTGCTCCATCGCCGCCTCGGCCACATGCTGATTCAACCCACTTACCTCTTGCCGCACCTCCCGATCCAACTGATAAATAACCGCCAACGCCCGATCCAACTGCTCATTCAATAACTCACGATTATCCTCAATCTCCTTCTGCTCCTCCCGTGATAACTGCGCAAACATCTCACTCGTCATCACCTGCCCATCACGCACCGGCACCACCGCCAAACCCGACGCCGTTTGCATCAAATTAAAGCTACGTGCTCGGGCCTCTTCATGCAAAGCCTCTAATAAAGCATCTTGCTGTTCCCCCACCCCACCTTGCACCTCCTCCAAAGTTTCTTGATACGCTTCTGTATTGAACGCTTTAGGCAAATCTGTCCGCAACGTCGTAATCAGCTCCTGTACCCGCTCACGAAACAAATTTCCCTGTCCCGGCGCCAACTTCAACGCAATAGGCTGGTGCGGCGCCGCGAAATTATTCACATACACCCAATCCGCAGGCACGGCCACATTTAATGTCCGCTCCTCTAAAAAACGTTGAATCGTCGTCGCTCGGCCCGTCCCCGATTCCCCCACAATAAAAATATTATATCCACGACAAGGCATGCCAATACCAAAATCAATCGCTCGCACCCCGCGTGGCTGTCCAATAATCGGATTCGCATCTTCTAAATCATCCGTTATCTCAAATCCTAACGTCTTCGGATCACATGTATGACGCAATTGTTCCGGTAATAAAGCTTTGATCGGCATCTATAACTCCTCATCTTGCTGGTCAGTAGGGATGGTCTCACCAAAATTAGTATCATCTACAACTCAGAATCTTACTCCCGACCTGCCAACCATGCAACAAAATGAGCATTTTCCGTTATTTCTCGCCCAAATTTATAACTATTGCTATACTATTTAAGCTGATAATACCCATCTTTCCCCACTGATGAACAGGCCGAATGTATTTAGTTTAATGCACCTAGACGAAGGTAGGTACTATGCTCGATTTTGGACGTGAACTTTGTGGCAATTTAACTGTAGCTCGTGAACGAGAATGGCTGGTAACCAATGGTATTGGCGGTTTCGCCATGGGAACCGTTGCCGATTTACTCTCCCGCCGTTACCATGGCCTCCTCATCGCCGCCCTCCGCCCCCCCCTCGGCCGCACCCTCATGCTCGCTAAATTAGATGCGACTGTTACTTATAACGGCCGTTACACCCACCTCTACACCAACCATTGGGCCGATGAACATATCGACAACAGCGGCCAACAACACCTCGAACGCTTCCACCTCGAAGGCACCACCCCCGTCTGGACCTACGCCGTCCAAGACGCCCTCATCGAACGCCGCATCTGGATGCAACCCGGTGCCAATACCACCTACATCCAATACACCTTCGTCCGTGGCTCCTCCCCCTCTCTCCACCTCCAAGCCCGCGCCCTCTGCAACTACCGCGACTACCACAAAACTACCATCCTCAACGATTGGGAACCCCAACATACCCCCCTCCCCGCTGGTATCCGCCTCCAAGTCGATGATGACGCCCCCCCCCTCTACCTTTTCGCCCCCAACGCCGATATCGAACCCCGTCAAGATTGGTACGAAGACTTTTTCCTCAGCATCGAAGATTACCGCGGCCAAAACGATGTCGTCGAAGACCACATCTACCTCGCCACCATCGAAACCACCCTCCAGCCCGGCCAATCATTCACCATCATCGCCAGCACCGACCCGAATCCCGAACTCGATGCCACCACCGCCTACGCCACCCGCCAAACCTACGAACAAAATCTCATTACCCAAGCCAACGCCACCACCCCCCTCGAACAACAACTCATCCTCAGCGCTGACCAATTCATCGTCAAACGCGCCGCCCCCAACAACCCCGATGGCCATTCCATCATCGCTGGCTACCCTTGGTTCAGCGATTGGGGACGTGATACCATGATCGCTTTGCCCGGCTTGACGCTAGCCACCGGCCGAGCCCCCCTCGCCGCCAGCATCCTCCGCACCTTCGCCCAATTTATCGACCAAGGCATGATTCCCAACCGCTTCCCCGATGAAGGCGAAACCCCCGAATACAACACCGTCGATGCCACCCTTTGGTACTTTGAAGCAATTCGTGCCTACTACCAAGCCACCAACGACCTCGGCCTCATCCGCGAACTCTTCCCCCAACTCCAAGACATCATCAGCTGGCATCAAAAAGGAACCCGCTACCAAATCCACGTCGCCCCCGACGGCCTCCTCTACGCCGGTGAAGACGGCGTCCAACTAACTTGGATGGATGCCAAAGTTAAAGATTGGGTCGTCACCCCCCGCATCGGCAAACCGATTGAAATTAACGCTTTATGGTACAACGCTCTCTGCATCATGGCCGACTTCGCCACCCAACTCGGCGCCGACCCCGCCCCCTACCAACAACAAGCCCAACGTGCCGCCACCAGCTTCGCCCAATTCTGGGACGACGAACTCGGCTACTGCTACGACGTCATCGACACCCCCGCTGGTACCCCCGATGATTCCCTACGCCCCAACCAACTATTCGCCGTCGCCCTCCCCCACTCCCCCCTCCCCCCCAACCAACAAAAAGCGGTCGTTGACACCTGCGCCCAACAACTCCTCACCGCCCACGGCCTCCGCTCCCTCGCCGCCAACCACCCTGACTTCAACCCCACCTACGGTGGCGACCTCCGCACCCGCGACGGCGCCTACCACCAAGGCACCGTCTGGGGCTGGCTCATCGGCCCCTTCATCGCCGCCCACCTCCGCGTCTACAACGACAAAAAAATCGCCCGCACCTTCCTCCGCCCCCTTACCCACCACCTCGCCAGCCACGGCATCGGCTCCATCAGCGAAATCTTCGACGCCACCACCCCCTACACCCCCCGCGGCTGCCCCGCCCAAGCCTGGAGCGTCGCCGAACTCCTCCGCTACTGGCAACTCACCAGCTAGATCCCTCGGCCTTCCTCCCCCTCCATACTCCATCTCCCCGCCCCCGCGCCAGCCCCAACGTAACGGCGAGGCATCCGGCGCTTGACATCCCTAAAAACGACGTACCCCCTCTCGCCGGATGCCTCGCTCCCATCATCTCACCTCCCGCATCCTCTCCCCTCGGCCTCCTCCCTCTCCCATTCCCCCTTACCCTCCGTCCCCCCCCAACAACATCTGATACATCCCCACTATCCCCCCCATCCCACACACCACAATCTCCCACCACCCTCCTGCCACTCCCACCACCACCCCCAACAACAACAACACCCCCACACTCCAACCACGTTTATTATCCCCTCCCCAAAAACCAATCAACCACGCCATCACTCCCCAAACTACCAATCCCCCCTCACCCAACAAACCAACCCCCAACGCCACCACCCCCACCATCACCACCGCCACCACACTCGCCACCACAAATGCGACCACCACCATAATAACCATCGCCACCCCCTCCCCCATCCCAAACATCACACCATCCGCCACCCCAAACGCAATAACAACCGCCACCCCAATCGCCACCACCACCGCCACCACGGCCACGATACCATCGGCGACACTAAATGCCACACCCTCCGCCACCACGAATGCCACCACCACCGCCACAAAACCCGCCACCACATCCGCCACAAAACCAACATTATCTTCATCAACAACCACCGCGCTAACAGCCGCCACCACAAACGCCATGCCAAAAGCAATAACAACCGCCATACCGCCCGCAACCACACCGGCAATCACACCGGCGACCACCACCGCCATACCAAACGCCACCCCTACCGTTACATCAATCACATCATCTTCATCAACACCAAATGTGACCGCAACCGCGGCCACCACCGCCACACCCCCTACGATAATCCCAACAACAACCCCCGTGACCATAACCGCCACCACAACCACCACCACAACAGCGGCCACCACCGCCACCACAAATGCACGCTCTTCATCTAATGATAGAAAGACAACAATAATCCCCCCTATGCTCAAACCAATCAAAGCACCAATCCCACCCCATACGACCCCTTCCCCCACAGCTCCTTCAATTCCCAAACTAATAACCAACGTCACCCATAAAACCAACCACAATCCGCCACCAAGCCACACACCCCGCGGCCACTTCGAAGAAAATCTCGCCGCCCCCCACTCCAAACCATAAGCCAATACCCCTCCAACGCCACCCCCTAACGGCACCCGCCACCACCACTCGGCCACCCCCGCCTCCCCCAAAATCAACGGCAACGCCACCAACCCCGGCGAATTCACCACCAACCACAAAAACAACCATCCCCCCACCACCCCCACCCCCGCAAAATTTAAACCCGTCCACCCCCCACCCCCCCCCCCCACCCCCCAACCCAAAAACCCCCCCCCCCCCCCCCGCACCCG
>DATHYN010000043.1:0-4168 GCA_035459145.1 Anaerolineae bacterium
ACCCTCGGCCCCCCACAAACCGTCACCACCCACCACCCCCTCGTCGCCGTCCACACCCGCCTCACCGATGAAGTCGAACCATGGAAAATTAAACGCACCCTCGTCATGGCCCGCGAAATGGGCGCCACCACCATCGTCGAATTCTTCCCCTGGGCCTACTACCAAGGTGCCGATGGTAACATCGCTTGGGAACGCCCCGATCTCATCATCAACCACGCCCACACCCAAGGACTCACCGTCATCGCCCGCTTAGGTATGGTCCCCGGCTGGGCCCGCCCCCCCGAAACCCCCCTCAACTACCTCCCCCCCGATGCCTACGACGACTTCGCCGCCTACGCCGCCGCCTTCGCCAACCGCTACCAAGACAAAGTCGACTTCATCATCGTCGGCAACGAGCCAAACCTCAGCTTCGAATGGGGCTACCTCCCCACCACCGCCACCGACTACGTCGAACTCCTCCGCCTCACCCACACCGCCGTCAAAGAAGCCGCCCCCCACATGGGCATCCTCGCCGGCGCCCTCGCCCCCACCCTCGAACCCCTCGGCTCCCAATGGGGCACCAACGACCTCATCTACCTCGAAGCGATGTACCAAGCCGGCGCCGCCCCCTACTTCGACGCCCTCGCCGTCCACACCTACGGCTTCACCTTCCCCGCCGATACCCCCCCCGCCCCCGACCTCCTCAACTTCCGCCGCGTCGAACTCCTCCGCGACATTATGATCAACCACGGTGACGACCACAAAAAAATCTACATCACCGAATCCGGCTGGAACGACCACCCCCGCTGGACCCGCGCCGTCCGCCCCAGCCAACGCATCCAATACACCCTCGACGCCTTCGCCTACGCCGAAGCCAACTGGCCCTACGTCGAATCAATCACCCTCTGGGTCTTCCGCACCCCCGCCCCCACCCGCAGTTACACCGATTACTTCACCCTTGTCACCCCCGAATTCATCCCCAAACCAATCTACAACGCCCTCCAAACCTACACTCAAACCCCGCCTGAGTAGGAGCTAATTGATGGCCGGACACTACTTTGATAAAGATGCCAATACCAGACTAAGAGATATTCTCTTCAAGCTATTTCTTATTTTCATTAGCATCAGAATGGCTTGGGGGTTTTTATGGCAACCAAATCAACGCGATACTGCTCGCAATGCCCGTGAAGCCACTCGGAGCGCCCAAACAAACTTAACCATTCATTATGGGGAACAGATATCAGAAATAATTTACCAGTATGAGCTTGAAAGATTATCACCAGAAACTGATGAAAATCCTGAAAGGCTAGCAAACTTTGCCACTGGTCATCACTTAGAATTTCTACAAAAATTAAAAAACCTCTCCATAGAAGAAGGTATCAATTTCAGATTATCTTCTTCACCAGAAAGAGTCAAACATATCCGTGTGCTTGACTTTGAGCTATCAATCTTTAAAGCAATTGCTTGTTTAGATATGAGTTATCAACGATTCTCTCTAGATGGTATTCAACTAAGCCAATCCACCATTCCGAGATGTGGCATTTATGTGTTTTTCTACGAAAATGACTATTGGAAATTAGCAGCTTACTTTGAGACAACAGACCCTTCAAATATATATCGTGATTGGCAGTTTGTTGAAGATTGGGAAAAAGAGATCATTGGTGAACTGCCTAATGATCCCAGTATGCTACAAGAAAGAACTCCGTAAATTCGCTTTGATGATTACAAGAGCAATTTAGTAAAAAGTTAGCCAGCAAGCCTGTTTGAGTTTAATCTTCTTGACCCGACGCCTGCTTTTGACTCAACTCTTTTTGCCAAGCAATTACCTTCTCTAAAGAAACCCCCATTAATTCACTAACTTGCCCGACTTCAAACGTATTTAACAACCGCCATCCAACTTGTTGCAACGCCGCTTCCTCACCCTCTTCACGACCCTCTTCACGACCCTCTTCACGACCCTGTTCGAGACCCTGTTCAAGACCTTTTTCAAAACCTTCTTCTATCCATTGCTCAGCAAGTGTTTTCATGACTCGTTCTCCTGACTGTCCTTGTTTCAAAAGAGCTTGTTGTAAATCAGTTTGATTCACTTTGCCCGTTGCTTTAGTTAAATAATACAAAATTGTGCGAATAAAATCCAGTCCTTGCGGCCGTTGTTGCAGTTGGAAAGCAAGCGTAAGGAGATTGTCCAACTCTTCTGGAAGTTGCGGATTAAAAATAGTACGAAGCGTAGCAAAAATAATGCGCAAGCGAATTTGGCCACGAATTTTTTCATCAGATTGATAAGAAAGATCAGTGAGATGATATTGGAAGGTAGGCAGATAAGAAATAAGTGGTGACGGGATAGTAAAAAGAGAGGCAAAGGTGAGCGTGGGCGGCCACGGCCGCGGGCCGTGATGGATCACAATCGGGAAAATCGGTTGAAGCGGACTTTGCTCTTTTTCTTGTTGCTCCCAAAAACGCACCATATAACGTAATAATTGCAAAGGCACCAAGGGATCATGATAGCTTTTATGCTCAAATAGAAAGTAGAAATAAGCCTCATCCCCACTTGTTAATTGCGTGCGATAAAGCATATCAGATTGATGCTTCCGCAGTTCATCATCAACAAAGCTATCCGCTTGGAGCTCAAGGTGGTTAAGGTCAAAAAGGGGAAGAATCTCCTTTGGCAGATATTCCTCCAAATAATTACGAGCAATATCAACACGACTAAAGCTTTGCCGAAAAAAATGGTCGTGGGGGTTTTGTACCGTCATAAATAGATGTCCTTTTTCGTTGAAGTAAAGCAATCATTACTTACTCAACGCTGGTCAGGACGTTTTGACGACATAAAACAAGAATTTTAGGGAAAATAACGCTAAAATAAAAGTTTTATAAGGCTCCCCCCCCCACACTTACTGCCCGCCCACGATACCAAAATCAAACTCGGCCGCCCGCACCGCCGGCGCCGTCCGCCCCCCACAACCATTAACCGCCACCACCCAATACGTGTAATTCTGACTCACATCACCAACCCCACCCACATCCGTATAACTCGGCCCCACCACCTCACTACAATAACTAACCGAGCCACACGCCACCACCGGCACCCCATATGGATCATCCGCCAAACGCCACACCTCATACCCCGTCGCCCCACTCACCGCCGACCATGACAAATCCAAATCATTCCCACTAATCCCCTTCGTCACCGCCGTCACCGCCTCGGGGGCACCACAACTACTATCCGTCAACGGATGATACCACGCTTGATCATTCGCCCACGGCCGATCCGCCGCCAAAACCACCCCATCTACCTCAAACACAACCACCTTGCCCAAAGTACCACACCCATTCGCCGTCCCCCACAAATTCTCCGCCAGTACATCCAAACGGTATGCTAAACGGCCGTTCCAAGCCACCACCGTCCCACTCCCACACACATTCCCATCCACCCGCGCCGTCACCACACTCCCCGCCGTCGGCGTAAACGTCGCCGTCGGCGTCACCCACCCAAAGAACGTCGCCGGCGGTAACTGCGGATTTGCTCCACCATTTAAGGCCCCCACACTACTCGCCGGTACGCCCAAATGCAACGTCACCAACTCTGTCACCGAAATCCAATACCCTTGCGCAAACTCAAATGTATCCAAATCATTGACCAAACCAGCCAACGCCGGATACTCTTTGTTCACCGCCGGATCATACACCGACCAACTACTGGCCGATCCATAATGATACACCACCGAATAGGAGTTCGTTATCGACGCCAACGATTGCGTCACTTCCCGTGTCTCCGGAATCGGATACCCGAAATTATTCCAGCCAGCCGTGAACGGCCCCACATCAACCGTCGCGATCAACGTATAGATACCTTGACTGTTGAACACATTGTTGGGCATAACGGCCGTTGCCCGATTCTCATCCGTATCCAACCGCGTATTCAACCGTGTCCACGTCTGACCCTCATCCGGTGAATAATAAATATGCAAACCAAACTCATACCCTGCCGGCACATCACGCCCTAAATAATCAAACGCAATCACCCGTGGGAACGTCTCATCCGCCAAAAACCGATAACTTTGCCCCACCGGCGTCAACCAGCTCGGCAAATCAGGTGGATTATCTAACCTCTGCAACGCCAACGTCCCTGTATCCGCAAAAATATCCTCCAAATTAAATATCGTCACCTGCCCATCCCCCGAGGCCACTG
>DATHYN010000044.1:0-84248 GCA_035459145.1 Anaerolineae bacterium
GTGGGGGTTGTGGTGGTACCTGGGGTGGGGGTGGGGACAACGGCCGTTGCTTGGTTGCTGGTGGTCATGGTCTCAGGGGGTATTGGCCTGTTATGGAGGCGCAGACAGTGGCGTGGTGGTTAGCGCAACTGGGGGGGAGGAAAGCGTATAGATTAGTCAGATAAAGTGCTTATATATTGAGGAGGATGGAAGATGTTTAAAGAAATACGTGCAACAGGTCGATGGTTGTTGGCGGCGGTGGTGGCTTGGCTTATGGCGTGGGGCTTGGCTATGGGATTGCAATTGATTGATACACGGGGAGTGATGGGGACGGAGATTAGATGGGATGATTTGTTTTTAGGGTTAAGGACGAGTGGTTTAAGTGTGGTGATGGCGTTGGGTTGGGGATTATTGGTCGGGCTGATGGTAGTGGGGATAGGGAAGAAGTTGGGGGGGAAGAGTAGGGTGTGGCGGGGTGTTGGTTGGTGGGGGGTATCAATATTGGTAGCGGTGGGGGTGTTTGGGATGAGTTTTGGTTTATTGGAGATGCTTAGACGGGGCTTTATACCGACGTTCATTATTGATATGTTGGAACGGGAGCTTTATCAACAAGAGCGGTATGGGTGGCAACTATTGATGACGATACCGGTTGGTGCCTTTTTTGGGTTAGGGGCGGGCTTGATTGTACGGCAAGGTGCGGATAAGTTGACGGTAACGGGTCGTCGTTGGTGGGAGGTGATGGGCTTAGGGATTATGGCGGTTATGCTCGAGTTGTTAGGGGGGATATTTAGCGTTGTTTTTATCGTTGAACAGTTTTGGGGAACAGCATCGTTGGGCCGTATTGTGGCGAATATGGATGGGTACATTATAAGCGGTTTGACGTTGAATTTTTTCGGAGGGATTGTGATGCTGGTGGGGGGAATGGGGGTGGGACGGTGGTTGGGCAGTTTGGCCGAGATGCGGGCGGTGAGCAAAAGTGGTGAGGAGGAGATATGGTGGCGAGGGAGTAATGTGGAGAGTGATGTTAGATGGGTGGGATTGGGGGTTGTTTTACTGGTTTTGATTATGGGTGGATTGATATTGTTGCCAACGGTTAATCCCATGCAACAAAAGTTAGCGAAGGGGTTGACCCCAAGCCAGCCAACAGCACCTCGTTGGGCTGTTGATAGCGGGATGATACCGGCAACGGTGATAGCGGAGGAGGGTATCACCGTTGAGGATGAAACTTGGGTAGGTTATGATAGTTTAGGGCGAGATGTTTGGGCGCGGGTGGTGGCTAGTTTGCGTATTGGTGGGGTGTGGGGCTTGTTGGCGGTGGGGATATTGATGGGGATGATTGGTATGGGGGAAGGTGTCGTTTGGTTGTTGGCGCGAGGAGGGTGGACGAAAGTGTTGCGGGTCGTTGGTGGGTTGTGGCGAGTGGTGGTGGATAGTTTATTGTTAATACCGTTGTTGCCAGCTTTGGTTATGGTGGCGGGGAGTTTGGGGATGGGGCGTATGTATGTGGGCCGAGAATTAGGTTTATCTTTTTTTGCAACGAGGCCAGGGGTGGTGTTGGTACTAATCTTGCCATGGCTTATTTCTCTGCCGCGAGCGGTCTTAGTGTGGCAAGAGATAAAAGAAGGGGTGATGGGCAACAATCAAGATAAGCAAGGCAAACAGTGGGTGGTGGCTATTGGTTTGTTCGGATTAAGTTTGAATTGGTTTATGGTGACATTTTTGCTTTGGGGGACATTGGTAGGCAGTATTATGGTGGAATCGGTGACGATGCCGTCTTTGGGAGGGATTTTGGTGGATGAGTTGGGTCAGTTTGGCTGGTCTTATCTGGTTATGCCGCAGGTGGTGGGGGTTTTAGGGGGGCACGCCATAATGGCTTTGGGGATGTGGGTGACGTTAGGGGTAGCGGGTGGACGGCGGATGTGGTTGAAGGGGATTTGGTTGTGGCGTTGAGGGTGTAGGTGAATCGTTAGTGATAAATAGATTAGATAGGTAGTCGGTAGAGCGAAAGTGCGTTATGATCGTTGGTTTGAGAGAATAAATGACGAGATAATGCGCATGACGAATGAGACAACTGCTTCAGCAGAACCGATGATTTCTTTAATTGTGCCCACTCGGAACGAGGCGGGTAATGTCCGCTTGCTTTTAGAGCGGGTGGGAGCGACGGCGAAAGAGGCGGGATTAAGTATTGAGGTGTTGTTTGTTGATGATAGTACGGATGATACGCCGGACGTGATTAAAGCGATTGCGCCAGAGTTTGATTTTGATGTGCGGGTATTGCATCGGCCGGTGGCGGAGCGGAATGGGTTAAGTGGGGCGGTGGTGGCTGGTTTTAAGGGGGTGCGGGGGACGTGGATGTTGGTGATGGATGCGGATTTACAGCATCCGCCGGAGTTGATTCCGCAGTTGTATGAGCGGGCGCGGATGACGAATGCGGATGTGGTGGTGGGGAGTCGGTTGGCGGCCGAGCAGGGGCCGATTGGGTTGAGTCGTATTCGGAGTTTGGGGTCGCGGTCGTTAACGATTTTGGCACGGGCGTTGTTTCCGCAAGCGCTTAAATATGCATCGGATCCGTTGACGGGGTTGTTTTTGGTGCGCCGAGCGGTGGTGGATCCAGATCAGTTGTATCCGGAAGGATTCAAAATTTTGTTAGAAGTGTTGGTGCGGTGTGGTGATATTCACGTTAGTGAAGTTCATTTTGAGTTTGGTGAGCGTCATGCGGGGGAGAGTAAGGCGGGGTTGAATGAGATTGTGCGCTTTTTGCGACATATTTTGCGGTTACGGTTGACGGCCAACAAGCGTTTTCAACGTTTTATTTTGGCGGGGACGGTGGGCATCGTGCTCAATAGTTTGGTTTTGTTGGCGGTGGTGGCGCGGGGGGGGTGGCATTATGTGTTGGGGGTGGTGGCCGCGTGGCAGGTGTCGACATTGTGGAATTTTGCGCTGACGGAGTTGTGGGTGTTTAGTGATCGGCGGTCGGAAGGGAAGCTGAGTTGGTTGCGGGT
Organism: Anaerolineae bacterium; assembly: GCA_035459145.1. Classification (GTDB taxonomy): domain Bacteria; phylum Chloroflexota; class Anaerolineae; order Promineifilales; family Promineifilaceae; genus DATHYN01. The sequence continues at coordinate 2,982 of DATHYN010000044.1, forward strand.
GTTGCGTTATCTGTTGATGAATTTGATATTGATGGTGGTGTGGCATTTACCGATATTGATTGGGTTGGTGGGTTTAGTGGGGATTCATTATTTGTTGGCGAATTTAGTGGGGGTGATGAGCTCGGCCTTCATCCGTTACGTCTTATCGGATCAATGGATATGGACCAAACGGTCGATCGCGTTACGGCCTACCTTTTATAGGTATGATATACATGGCATTTTAGGGGTGGAGTCGACGGTGGCGTTACCGGAGCTGGCTTATTTTGAGCAAGAAGAGCCGTTAGAGCAGGTTGATATTCAAGTGACGGTGGATCGGTATGGGACGCCACGGTGTGCGCCCGGTTTTGTCTGTTTTAATGATCGGTTGGGGCGGTTGGGGTTTGGGGTGAGTATTAATTTGCGGCCGTATACGGAAGTGGTGGTGGCGCCGTTATTGAGCCGGACGCCACATGTGTTGTATACGAATGTGGTGGAGCCGTTGATTCGGTGGGCGTTGGTGCGCAAGGGGTATGCGTTGGTGCAGGGGACGTGTGTGGCGTATGGGGAGCGGGCGGTGTTGGTGTTGACGGAGGCGGCGAAGACGCCGCCACAAGTACGGACGTTGGTGCAGGCACCGTTGGCTGATGGGCAAAAACGGGCGTTTATGGGGGATGAGATGGTAATTTTGGGGGCGGATGGGCGTGTTTTAGCGTATCCCAAGCCGTTATTAATCAATCCGAAGCTGTTGGCGGGGGTATTGGGGATTAATTTGCGAATTGGGGAGCGGATATTGTTGACGGTGCAGGGACGTTTGTATAGTTGGTTTAGTCGACGGATTGGGATGTGGATGCAGAGATGGCGATTGCCGGCGGCGACGTTGAATGCGTATATGCAGTTACTGTTTCCGCCGCCGAAATATTTGTGGCACAATTTAGTGCCGTTGGTGCCATATCAGGCGGCGGCGCAGTTGGCGGCGGTGGTGTTGGTGCAGAGGGGGCGGGGGGAGCGGGAGGCGGCCTCGGCCGCCGATGCGTTCCGCTGGCTAACGGCCAACGCGGCTGATGCGTATGGGTTCCCCCCTTACCCGACGCTGGCACCGCAGTTGAGCCAGTGGGAAGGGAAGCCGTTGGCGCCACAAGAGCAGACGGTGATGGCGACGGCGATGGATCATTGTCAGCAAGCGATTTGGGGGGTGCAAGGGTCGGCTTGGTGGGGGGAATTGATTCAATTTGTAGCAGATGAGCCGGGGGACGAGATGAAGGAAGAGGATTATGGGTAAGATAAGATGTTCGGTGGGGATTACGGCGTATAATGAGGCGGCTAATATCGGTCGGTTGTTGGAGCGGATGTTGGCGCAGAAGTTGAAGACGGTTGAATTGAGCGAGATTATTGTGGTGGCCAGTGGTTGTACGGACGGCACTGAGGGTATTGTAGAGGGGTGGGTGGCTAAGGATAATCGGATTAAGTTATTGGTGCAGGCGAAGCGGGAGGGGAAGGCGTCGGCTATCAATTGGTTTTTGCGGGAGGCGGCCGAGCGGGTGGCGGTGATTTGTAGTGCTGATTTGTTGCCGGAATTTGATGCGTTGGAGAATTTGGTGGCACCGTTTGTGGATGGGGAGGTGGGGGTGACGGGTAGTCGGCCGGTGCCGGTCAACGATAAAGAGACATTTATGGGCTTTGCAGCCCATCTGTTGTGGGGGCTTCATCATCATATTAGTTTAGAGAGTTTCAAGGGTGGGGAGATGATCGCGTTTCAAAAAGTGTTTGAGCGTATTCCGTATGAGACGGCGGTGGATGAGGCGAGTGTGGAGCCGATTGTGCGGGGGCAAGGATTTCGGGTACAGTATATACCGACGGCGATTGTTTATAACAAAGGGCCGGATACGATTAATGATTTTTTGCGGCAGAGACGGCGTATTTATGCCGGACATCTGTGGGTGCGGGAGCAGTTAGGCTACTCGGTGAGTACGATGAGTGGTTTGAAGATTTTAGGATTATTATTACGCCATCTTGAGTGGCGGCCACGGCCGTTTGTGTGGACGTGGTGTGTGGTTGCGTTAGAAGTATACGGCCGCTTTTTAGGCTGGCGCGATCACCGTTCAAAGAAGGATCATAGCGTTTGGGAAATTGCCCAAACGACAAAGGAGCTAAAGGCAAAAAGCTAATGAATTCGATGTTTACTGTATTGGCGCGGGTACCGTTTTTTCAGTTGTACCGCCGTTTCGGGTGGCCACAGATGTTGCCCATTAATTTGACATTATCCCCTTCACCGAAGTGTAATTCGCGTTGTTTGACGTGTAATATTTGGATGAAACGGGAAAATGAGTTGACTTTAGAAGAGTGGGATAAGACGTTGGCGTCATTAGGGAATGCGCCTTATTGGTTTACGGTGAGTGGTGGCGAGCCGTTTATGTTCCCCCATATTGTGGAGATATGCCAGTTGGCTTATAAATATTGTAAGCCGGGGATTATTAATATTCCGACGAATAGTATATTGAAGACAATACCGGAAAAAGTAGAGAAAATTGCGACGACGTGCCCTGATAGTCAGTTGATTATTAATCTGTCGTTGGATGGGGTGGGGGAGAAGCATGATTTTATTCGGGGGGTTGCGGGTAATTTCGAAAAGTTTGAAGAGCGATTGGAGCAATTGCTGGCCTTGCGTGATCGGTTGCCTAATTTGACGATTGGGATTCATTCGGTGGTGTCTGTGTTTAGTGTGGGTCATTTGGATGAGTTAATTGAATATGCGGAGCAATCGGGGGCGGATCAGTTTATTACGGAGATTGCGGAGCCACGGGTGGAGTTAGATACGGTTGGATTGCCGATTACGCCGTCACGGGAGGAGTATGTAGCAGCGATTGATAAGTTGATTGCGTATGTGAAGAGCAAGCAGTATCGGGGTATGGCGAAGATTACGGAAGCGTTTCGAGTGCGGTATTATGATTTGGTGAAGCGGATTTTAGACGAAGAGGATCAGGTGATACCGTGTTATGCGGGGTGGGCGAGTGCGCAGATTTATGCGGATGGGACAGTGTGGCCCTGTTGTGTGCGGGCGGATAATTTAGGCAATGTGCGTGATCATGATTATGATTTTAAGGAGATTTGGTTTGGGGAGAAGATAGAAGAGGTACGGCGTAGTATTGCGGCGAAGGAGTGTCATTGTCCATTAGCGAATGCATCATATACGAATATGTTATTGCACACACCGACGTTGGTGAAGGTGGGGACGACGGTGATTACGCCGAATATGATTCAAGTAGAGCCGGCGAAGGAGAAGGAGCAGGTGGGATAAAGCCGTTTTATGAGTTGACGCACAAGGAGCGGTGGGGGGGTTGCGACGGCTGGCGGCGGTGGGGGGGCGCAATTTGTGGCGGGGAGTGTGGCCGAGTTGCCCCATTTTTAGAGGGTAGATAGCAATATTTGTGTAATTACATTTATAATAGTAGTTAAGGGTGGTTTTATCTCGTAAAAACCACCTTTTTTTGCTATTAGGAAAGGCTTTATAAGAAAGATATAGAAAAAAAATTTGTATCTTTACATAAGGTAGATTACAATAGACATACGGATTGTGAAAGATCCGTGAAAAATCCATTATTTTCGTAGAGATTAAAAGCTTTTTTTAAAAGTTTCTCTCAATAGTTGCCGATAGCAGTGAGTGGGCATGTTTAACTATCATTCTTTTTATCGCTATCAACTCAATATTGTTAATTGTTTTTGTATAGTTTTGTCTCATCCACAACTGCCTTTTGAAGTAACTCAGAAGACCGGTATAGGTAAAGGTGTCGTATTATGACTTCTTTTAATGAATCATCAGCTCGTATATATACATCAAACTCAAAACGCATAGGTGTTTTAGGTTTGATACCATTTTTGGCCTTTCTTTTTGTATTGGCTTTATTGTGGTTAATGGGGGCAATGCCTTCGTTAGCCGCTTCCGTTCCTGTTGAAGAACAACGAGCGGCGGCCATTTTCTATGTGACGGCAAATGGGTCAGGATCGTTATGTACGATAGCGGCCCCATGTGCTTTACAAGATGCAGTCTCAACCGCAGTTGATGGTGATGAAGTGCGTGTCGCTGAGGGCCTTTATTTTCGTAATGGGGCACCTAATGTCGTATTTATTGCGCAATCCATCAACTTAATTGGTGGTTATGCCACTGATTTTGCTGGTGATCCAGATCCAGAGGCTCATGAAACGATTTTAGATGCACAGTTAGGGGGGCGTGTAGTTTGGATTCAATCGGGCACGCCGGTAGTTGCTAACTTTACGATTCGTAACGGGCTGGCGGCGACAGGGGCCGGTGTGTATAACCAAGGTGGGGCGGCCACGATTCGTAACAACAAGATTCATAGTAACCGAGCGGCAACAGGTACAGCAAGGAATGGTGGTGGTATTGCTGATGAAGGTGGCGCCATTATTGAGCATAATGACATTTATAACAATTATAGCGAGCGGGGCGGGGCGAATGTGTTGATTAACACAGGGACATCTGGTGGTGAAGCAACTGTCCGCTTTAATTTGATTCATGATAATGATTCATCGGGTACTAGTACTGAGGTAGGGAGTGGTATTTTTGTCCGTCAAAGCAGTCGGGCGATGATAGAAGCCAATCAAATCTATCGCAATGTGGGATCATTAGGAGGGGGGATTTATGCTGATCCGACCAGCACAACATTAGTTGTTATGAATAACATTCTTCATAATAACGTGGCGCGTGATCAAGGTGGTGGTGTTTATTTAACAGCTAATACGAATTTTATCAATAATACAGTGGTTCGTAATGCTGTTTCTACGGGTACTGGAGCTGGGGTGTTGGTACGGGCTAGTACCGTAGCAATGAGTAATACGATTGTGGCATTGAACCGAAATAGTTTGGGTGGGATTGATGGGATTGTGGCCGAGGCGGGGGCTGTGGTTACTGGTGGTTATAACAATGTCTTTGGGGATTCGATGAGTCCATCGATTGTATTTACCAACAGTTTAGGGGTTGATCCCTTGTTTGTGAATGATGGGGTTAGTAACTATCATATTTTACCCACCAGCCCAATGATTGATGCGGGCGACCCTGATTTAACGGGTGTGGTGACGATTGATGTTGACAATGATGCCCGCCCGAATGGGGCACGAGTTGATATTGGTGCTGATGAATATTATCCAGGCTTTTTAGATGTGCTATTAACGCCTGATTTGATTGAAGCATTAGTGGATCGGGGTACAACAGAAACCTTTTCTCAATTTGTGAATAATGTTGGCTCAGAAGCAGATACTTATACGATGAGTTGCGCGACAGATATAGGCTGGAATTGTGCCGTTAACCCAACAACTGTTACGGCTAATCCCGGTGAATCGATTGAGGTGCAAACGTCATTAGATATCCCGGCTGGTGAGACACCCTTAACTGTTGGTACCACAGTGGTAACTGTCACTAGCAACAATCAGATGACGGTTACAGATATTGCCCTTATTCAAGGGACAGTAAAACTGGAACCAGGTATTGACTTTACGCCATCTTATTCGGAGACGGCATTCCCTAGTGAAGTACTTACATTCACCCATTATCTAACCAATACAGGTGATTATACAGACACCTATAATATTGTTTTGTTAGAAGATGATTTGTTATGGGCTGATTTATTGCCAACCAATGCCTTTGATGTTGAATTGGCGGCTGGCGAAAGCCGTGAAATTCTTTTGCGGGTGGAAGTTTCTCCTTGGGCTTCGGCTGGTTTAGTGAACACGATGATTATTCAGGCGTCATCAGAATTTTCACCATCATTACAGGTGATTGTGTCTGATACGGTGACGGCTAAACCGACGGTGGGGACGCGGTATGTATCGGTATCGGGTATTGATTTGAATAATAACTGTACGCAGTCAGGCCGGCGTTGTGCTACTTTAGCTCATGCTGTTGGGCAGGCCGCGGCTGGTGATGAGATTTTATTGGCACCTGGTACTTATCGTACCCCCAATCAAATTGATTTGAATGCGACCTTATTTATCGCTGGTCAGGGTAACCGTCCTGAGAACACTGTCATTGATATGATTAGTAGTACAAATCGGTTGCTTAACATTGCGCCAGGGGCGACAGTCAAACCGGGCTTGAGCAACTTGACCGTGATTGGTTCGGGTAGCGATAGTAGTTTAGGTGGTATGGCCTTTGTTGGTTCGAGGGCTCAACTTAGTTTATCTGAGGTACATGTTATTGATTCCCAAGGCTCCCGTGGTGGTGCTGTTTATGTTGAAACGAATGGGGTTCTAAGTGCTAATAAGACGAATTTCTTCACAAGCACAGCGAGACAACAGGGTGGTGCCATTTATAATAATGGTGGCTCTGTATTTGTTAGCCAAAGTCATTTCTTTACGAACACAGCGGGTTCAACTAGTGCTGGTGCTGGTGGTGCGATCTATATGACAAATGGTTTGCTAGAGATCGAAAACAGTTTGTTTGAAAGCAACCGTACAACAGGTAATGGTGGGGCAATTCATATCGTTCAAGGGACAATGGATATGCTTCATACTACCTTTGTGGAGAATGAAGCGGCCACAAGTGGTGGCGCGATTCGTAATGAGGCGGGGACTGTATCTGTCATCAACTCGATTGCAGTCAGCAACACTGTAGGTAATACGGGTGGGGCGATTCATAATACTGGGGTGGGGTCATTTGAAACAAATATTATTTGGAACAACAGCGTTCCGCAAACGACCAATTTGGTCACTAATACGAATCCATTAAATGTAGACCCCCTCTTTGATGATCCAAGTTTCCGGTTATCGCCAGATTCTCCGGCGGTTGATGCGGGTCAGCCTGTTTCATTAACAGTTGACTTTGAGGATCAGTTCCGGCCGACAGATCAAGGGTATGATTTAGGATACGATGAGTTGATTGGTTGTCGTGTACGTCGTGGTGGGCGTTTGTATGGCAGTATCCAGACAGCTTTGGATGATCCCTCAGCAACGAGTTTGTATGTTGATGTTACAGGTATTTGTCGTGGTGTTCATCCGATTGAAGTGAATGATCAAGTGATTAGCCAAACCGTCGATATTTTTGAGAGTATTGCCATTCGTGGTGGCTGGAATGAGGATTTCACCGACCGAACTGGTTATACGATTATTGATCCACGCGAGGGTGGCCGTGCATTTTATATAGATGGCCCGATCACAGTTACTTTAGAGATGATGACGATTATGAACGGGGATGCCACTGGCTTACAAGGTGGTCCGGCAGGACGTGATGCTGGTGGTGCTATCTACAATGGTAGTGGTGAGGTTGTGTTGCGTAATGTGACAATTATGAGTAGTACGGCTCAGAGTGGTGGTGCTATTTATAATCAAGAAGGTATCATTAATATGGAAGGGATTGAACCGGAAATATTAACGAACTTGCCATTATTGAACTATATCCATAACAATAACGCTAACTTTGGTGGCGGTATTTATAACTTTGATGGGGAAATGGCCATTGGAGATACCGTTATTTATAGTAATACTGGTGGGATTGGTGGTGGCCTTTATAATTTCCGTGGTGAGGTGATGATACAAAACGTTATTGCCTCAACAAACCATGTGACCAATAAAGGTGGTGCTTTCTTCAATCAAGGTACCAACTTTGATCTCCAATTCGCCACCATTTATAGTAATACGGCCGGTAATAGTGGTGGTGGTTTCCACAATGATACGGGACCAGTAATCGTTAGAAACAATATTTTCCAAGGTAACGAAGCGCCGAGTGGGCCAGCTATTGCGGCGACAGGCGGTGTTTTGAATGTTGATTATAACTACTATTATGCGTATGCCTCGACACCGGTTGTAGGGACAGCGGCAGGTAGCAACTCCATTCAAACAAATGATATCCGGCCTGGTATTACAGCGGCGGGTGGTGATTGGCATTTGATGCGTAATGCGGCCGCGGCAGATAAAGCAGATCCATTGGCAACATTAGATTTTGATATCGATCGTGATCCACGGCCATCTGATCAAGCGCCAGATATGGGTGCTGATGAGTTAGCTGGTTGTCAAGCGCGTATTTTAGGCCAAGATATTATCTATGGTAGTATTCAAGTGGCAATTGAGAAAGCGCAAGAGGGCGATCACATTGATGTAGCTGGGTATTGTAGTGGTGTTCATACATATAATGCTGGTGGCAGTTTGGGCGTGATTAGCCAGACTGTGCACATCACCAAAAATGTTGATTTGCTTGGTGGTTGGGCGCCATTCTTTAGTCAACGAAGTGAAAATTATGTAACCACTATTGATCCTAACTTTGCTGGGCGAGCGTTCTATATAGCGCCAGGAATTACGAGTACAGTGTCTGGTTTCGACATTATTCAGGGTAATGCTGATAATGGTGGTGCTATTTATGTGGATCAATCGGCCGCTTTTATTGAACACAACAATATCTATAGTAGTACAGCTGATAATGGTGGTGCTATTTATTTGGTTGATAGTGTAACGACGGTGCGTGGTAATCGGATATTCACGAATACGGCGACGAATGGTGGTGCTGTCTACATTGTGGACAACACAGCTGGGTTTACACCGACAACAGCTATTGTCCACAGCAACATTATCATGGATAACGAAGCTGTCAATGGTGCTGGTGTATACAATAGCGTTGGTGACTCGCTTATTTATAACAATAACTTCTTATGGAACAAAGCGACGAATAACGGGGCTGGTTTCTACAGTGCCGCTGGTAATCCTGAATTCCGCAATAATATTGTGATGAGCAATACTGCTCCTGTTGATGGTGGTGCGGCCTTTGCCTTAATTGGTTTACCAGATTTAGGTTATAACAATTTCTATAGTAACACAGATGATTTTGCTGGTACTATTGTTGGTGGTGGGATTGGTCACATGGCTGTTAACCCGCAATTCCTTGATGGGCTTTATGAAATCAACTTTGATTCGCCCATGTTTGATGCTGGCGATCCGAACACGCCGATTGAGGTTGATTTTGACGATAATATACGTCCCAGCCATTTAGGGTTTGATATTGGGGCTGATGAGATAGGTGGTTGTTTTGCCCGTATCTTTGAAGATCCTGAGTTGCATGTTTATGGCAATGCGCAAATGGCGATTGATGAGGCACAAGAAGGGAATACGGTGCAAGTATCTGGTGTTTGTTATGGTGCTAAGCCACGATTGATTCCAGGGACAAGCAATGTCATTACGCAACATTTGTATATCGATAAAGATATTTATCTTGAGGGTGGTGAATGGAGCTATGAAGAGGCGGGCTTACCGTACTTCAATGCAGGTTTCCGTGGCCGTGGTGTTTATGTGGCTACAGGGACGTTTGTGACTATGACCAAAATCAGTATCTTGAGCGGTGAATCTATCTCTGCTGGTTTAGATACAGATCATGGTGGTGGTATTCTCAATGATGGTCATTTGGTCTTCATTGAGGGTAATGTTTATGCTAGCCATGCTGTTGAAGGTGGTGGTATTTACAATGCGAATGATTTGTATATCACGCGAACGAGCCGAATTTATAGCAACACGGCCTCTTTAGGTGGTGGTATTTATAATGATGGCCAAGTATTGTTTGTCGAAGATAGTGAGATGTTCAGCAACACGGTTTCTAATCGTGGTGGGGCTATCTATCATGTCAGACAAGATGAGTTCCGTATTGATGGTAACCGAATTAGAGGCAACTATGCTGGTGCGAATGGTGGTGCTATTTATATTACTGGTGGCACTGGTCCAGCGGGCACGATTCAAGTTGTAAATAACTTTATCTATAACAATAGTGGCTCTGCTGGTGGTGGTGTCGCTAATAATGATACCAATGCTGAGGTTTGGCATAATACCTTTGTCAACAATGTAGCACGAGGGGGACAAGGGACGGCGTTCTTTAGCTCAGTCTCCGCAGCTAGTTTCCGTAGTAATATCGTTGGTACTGGTAATGGTTCACCTGTTCATGCCCCAGCCAACACGGATGTTAATTACAATAACATCGTTGATGGTGTCGGTTCTTATACGGGTGGTGTTTTCGATGGTGGCAATAGTATTAGTGCGGCACCTGTTTTTGCGGATGCTGATAAAGATGATTATCATCTCTCCGAATTCTCACCTGGTGTGGATCAAGGTGATCCAGGTTTAGATGTCCCTACTGATATCGATGATAATTTGCGCCCAATCAATGCTGCGCCTGATATTGGTGCTGATGAGGTTAACCTCTGTTTAGTGACTGTGAATGGTATTAAGTTTGGTGTTCTGCAAAATGCGATCAATTATGCAGAAGCGAATGATATTGAGACGGTTACTGTTCATAGTGGTGAATGTAGTGGCGCTTGGTATAACGATGCGACTGACAGTTATCAGGTTGGTTTAGTGTCTGAGAATCTTAAATTCTTCGGTAGTGTACCGCGTAGTGGTGTTACTGGTGATTCGGTGATTAACGCACAAGGACAAGGCCGAGCTATATACATTATGCCTAGTGCTGCCCCAGAATTTACGAGCTTGATGTTTGTCAATGGTACAGCAACACGGGATCAACGTGGCGAAGACCCAGATTTTGGTGGGGCTGTTTATAATGCTGGTAATAGTAATACGCAGAGTGTGACTCCGCCGCAATTCTTTAATGTGAAGATGTGTAGTAGTAGTGCGACGCGGGGTGGGGCTTATTATGGGGCTCCCGGTTCGGATGCGTATGTGACTGGGCGGTATGATGGTAGTGCCGGTAATATTATCTGTGCTGCTTTACGGAGCAATACTGCGCCTGGTCCTGGTGAGCCATCTTCGTTCTATATACCCTATAGTGGTAACTCAGCGACAGAGTATGGTGGGTCCCACTATATTGCCAGTGGCGCCTTTATCGAATTCCTTAACCATGGTTTCTTGGGAAATACAGCTCAAGAAGGTGGTAGTTTCTACAATGAAGGTAGTGCAGTTATTGTTAATGGTGTATTTGGTGGTAATGTGGCCACTGGTGATGGTGGTGCGATTCATAATGTAGGTACTTTAGAGTTGTACCATAACACGATTGATTTTAATCTGGCACAAGGCCGAGGTGGTGGTGTATTCAATAATAATGGTGCATTGCCATTGGTTATTGATAGTAGCATTATCTTCTCGAATACATCAGTCAGCGGTGTTGGTGGTTTGCACTCAGAGTCAGGTGCAGACTTGGATTACAATGATTTCTATGCTAATGAACCATCTAACTCGAATGTGATTACGGGTGCTAATGGTATTAAGGAGGATCCGAAGGTTTCTACTTTCTACTTGTTGGCAATGAGTTCACCAGCGATTGATCGCGCTAACCCCGAATGGATGCCACCATTAAGTAATGTTGCCGCACCTCAATTAGAAACGGAAGACGAAGCGTTAGTTGATGGGCTTGATTTGACGCCAGACACAATGGTTGGATCTATCTTCCCACCAATGATTGAAGGTGAAGATGGTCTTATGTACCCTGATCCGCGATTATCGCAGGTAGATTCACTCCGTTCCTTGCGTGAATTGCAAGGCGGTGAAGGTCTTATTGTCTCTGTCGATGCTGATTTGCGGCGACGGCCAGATGGCGGGGTTGTACATACAGGCACACGGATAAGTGATATTGGTGCCTTTGAATGGTGGAAAGAGTTTGGTTGTGAAGTTCAACCACCTAACAATGTTCAAAGTGCTTTGCCAGGTGATACTCTTGTTTACAACGTTATCATTGCTAATGTTGGTAATCCGCCATGGCCAGATCCGCTGTCCCATGGTTATACGGATACGATCACAGTGACTCTGACTTCCGCACCTGGTTTTAATGCGGTGATGGAAGGTGGGAATGAGCAGGCGATTGAGTTGGGCTGGCCGCCAGTTGATGCATTTAATGGATTGGCATATCGGGCAGTGACGGTGACGGTGCCGGTGACGGCGACCAATGGGACACAAGCGATTAGCCAAGTTACTTGCCAATCGACGGGCATTCCCGCACGAACCAATGTTGGTAATTTGATAACGAATGTTGGTTTAGTGGGTGGTATCTTGATTGAGCCTAATTATGTTGACACGGCGGCGCCGGGTGATGTGATTACATATGTCCATAAAATCACTAATATTGGTAATGATGGTGATGATTTTGCGATGTTTGCTAACCCTGGACCACAACATGCTGTGGCTGATTTAGTGGCTAGCAGTGGTAACTTATTGACCCAGACACAGGTTACACTGTTATCAGGGCAATCGATTACTGCTTACTTGCGGGTGACCATTTTGGATACGGCAACAGGTGGTGATGTGGCGACACCAGGTATTGTGGTTCGTTCATTAACGGCCGTTGACCCACTCGTTGAAAATGCATCAATTAATCGAATTACAATTGATTACATTGGTGGTACGCGGTATATCGCTTCCCAAGGTTCAGCTGATACGACGAACTGTACCGATCCGATTAACCCATGCCGCACATTGCAACATACGATTGATCAGGCGGCTGATGGAGACTCTGTGCTCATCGCGGGTGGTGTTTACTCGACAACGATTACACGAACGATTAATAGCCAGCCGTATCAGTTAAACGCTTACATCAATAAATCGTTATCGATTCAAGGTGGTTATGATGCGGGTGATTACGCCCTTTCCGAGCCGATCACTAACCCAGTTGTGTTTGATGCTGGTAATGCACACCGTGTCTTCTATGTGGCACCTGACTTGAATGTCCAATTAACAGGTTTGATTGTTCAGAATGGGCGGGCGTTTGTACCCGAAGATGCATTGACACCATTGTATGGTGGCGGTATTTATAATGCCGGTTCAGCACTGACGTTGAATGGTAACTGGTTGTTGAACAACAGCGCTCAATTTGGGGCTGGTTTGTATCATGCTACAGGTGATTTGACGATTCAAAGCAGTGCTTTCGGTGGCAACGATAATGCGCCGAACCCAAGCACACCGGCTGAAGGGGCTGGGGCTGGGGTATATATTGCTGACGGCTTGGCTGTGCTGGAAAATAACACCTTTGCGGATAACGATGTAACGGCGACGTCATTAGCCACACCTGAACAAGGGTTTGGTAGTGCTATTTATATGGCGCAAGGTAATTTGACGTTGGCGAATAACTTGTTTGCTAACAATATTGGGGCTAATGATGTGGGTAGTGTTGTTTATATTAGTAACACAGCCACATTAGATGCGGAAACACATAGTTTATTACATAACAATACCGGTACAGCATTTAACTTTACCGGTACGAACACAGTAACGGGTGACCCTGACTTCTTTGATGCGTATTATCGCGTGACAGATGTGTCGGCGGCGATTGATGTGGGTACCTCTAGTTTAGTGGGTAATTACGGATTTGACTTTGAGCGTGAGATCCGGCCGCAGAACAGTGTGTATGATATTGGTGCTGATGAATATACGCCACGGCCAGGTATTTCATTTACACCAGTATCCCAAACGGCGACTATTTTGCCGGGTGATTCCCATACCTATGTCCATACATTGTTGAATACAGGTAACTTCTCTGAAGATTACGTGATTAGTATGGTTAATACGTCGATTCCAGGTGGTGGTGGTTGGACATATCGTTTGTCACCATCAAATGTGACGAACTTGCCCCCGAATGAGTCGGTTGAGGTAACCTTGATTGTGACGGGGACGTTGCCAGGGTATATTGATATTACGGATATTACAGCGACGGCGGCGACGCCGGATGTTGAGGCGACGGTGACGGATGAAACGGCCGTTATCCACGACCCCGGTGTTCAATTCACCCCATCACAAAGTGGAACCATCGATTCTGGTGATAGCATCGTTTACAACCACATCTTGACCAATACAGGTAACGGACCGGATGATTTCATCCTCTCCGTTGTAAGTTCCCTACCTAACGATTGGACAGTTAATGTGGTGCCGAGCTTTACACCGTTGATGCTAGCTGGTGAATCACGTGTTGTAACGGTGACCGTTACCGCGCCAACAACAGCGCCTGGTGGCGAAATCCATCAAGTTGTGGTTGAAGCGGCGGCGACGAACCCAGATGCAAGTGCGACTGTGACCAATACAACAAATATATCAGCTACTAGTGGCATCTTACTTTCCCCGAATAATAGTGGGACGGGCGTGGATGGCACACAGGTTAATTACTTCCATTTGTTAGAGAACTTAGGTAATGCTAACGATGATGTGATATTAACCTTTAGCTCAACACCTGATTGGCCAGTCTCCGTGGTGCCAGTTAATCTGACCTTAGATCCGTTTGGTTCACAAACAATTGACGTTATTGTCGATATCCCTGCTAACACGGGGGGCACGGTGCATACCGTGGTAGTTACCGCCACCTCCCAATTTGGTCATGTGGTTACGGCCACAAATGTGACCACGGTAACAGGTAGTGCTAGCGTTATCATTGAACCCGATAATACACGTACGGTTGATGCGGGAACCGCAGTGGAATATTTCCATACTGTTACTAACACAGGGAATGTGACAGATACCTTTAATCTTGCATTGAGTAGTAGCCAAGGGTGGACGGTTAGCGCTAACCCACCAAGTGTGAATTTGGTTCCGGGAGAATCGGCACCAGTGTCGGTATTTGTAACGGTGCCTGGTGGCGAGTTGCCGGGTGTTGAAGATACAACGGTGGTGACGGCGACAGCGTCTTCGGATGCGACACGATTTGATACGGCAACCAACATTACCCGTATCCGTCAAAACCATGGGTTAACCTTTACACCAAACAATACACAAACAACCGCACCTAGCACCAATGTGATTTATAATCATGTGTTGGCTAACACAGGTGATGGTAATGATAACTTCTCCATTTTGGCAACGAGTAGCCAAGGATGGGCGGTCAATGTTAATCCAGCTAATGTTGATGTGCCGGTGGGCGGATCGACCAATGTGACGGTAACATTGACTGTTCCCGCTGGTACGAATGGGTTGACGGACACGATGGATGTGGTCGCAACCTCAACAATTAGTACCGCTTTCTCGGCCTCGGTGGTTAATACAACGATTATCAGCGGTACACCACCAGTACGTGGGGTTATAATTGCCCCTGATAATAGTGACTCGGGCGCCCCAGGTGGTTCAGTGAGCTATATGCACACAGTGACCAATACAGGTGAAGTGGTTGATACCTTCGATTTGACGTTAAGTTCAAGCCAAGGATGGACGGTTAGCGTTGACCAACCAAGCGTGACCCTCGATGCGGGGGCGAGTACAACGGTGATGGTGACGGTTAATATCGATGGCGCGGCTACAAATGGTACTGTTGATGTAACAACGGTGACGGCAACCTCTACCTTTGATGGTACGGTCACTGATAGTGCCACCGACACAACCACAGTCATTGATGATGGTGGTGATACGGGTGTCATTATTGAACCGAATAACAGCGGATCGGATGAGCCTGGTCAAACGGTTGTGTATCACCACACAGTTACTAATACGGGTAGTACAGCTGATACCTTTAGCTTGGCGACGGTGTCCAGTTTGGGATGGACGACAACAGTTGTCCCCACGAATTTGAAATTACAAGCTGGGGCTAGCGCGATGGTGACGGTTACCGTTACGATTGATGGCGCGGCTACGAACGGTCAGGTCGATACGACGACGGTAACAGTGACATCTGATAATGATGGGACGGTTACGGATTCAGCAACGGATACGACGACAGTGGTGGTGGTACCAGCTGGTAACGTCTTTATTTATCCTGACAACAGTAACGTTGGCCGACCGAATAACACGTTATGGTATTCACACACGGTACGAAACAATCACAATGCGGCGCACACGTTTGATATTACGGCTGTATCGGATCAAGGTTGGTCGGTGACAGTGGTGCCGGCGGTAGCGACCTTGCAACCAGGGAAGGCGCGGAATGTGTCTGTCTTTGTGGTCATTCCAGGTACAGAGACGGATGGGACGGTCGATGTGACGACAGTCACGGCTACATCACAAAGTGATAGCAGTGTGACTGATAGCGCACTAGATACAACCACAGTCCAAATCGATGCGTTACGACGGGTTGATTTACGTTTCAATGAGACGGATACGGGGGCACCTGATAGCACCGTCGTGTACATGCATACATTGCAAAACACAGGCAATGTGGCCGATACCTATTCATTAGCGGGTACCTCATCATTAGGCTGGACAGTTGAAGTTGTCCCCGCCAGTGCGACACTTAATCCAAATCAATCAACAACGGTGATGGTATCGGTGACGATTCCGGTCGATGCGGCTCATTTACAGTTAGATGAGACGGTGGTATCGGCTATCTCCGATAGTGATTTGACGGTGATGGATATGGTCACCGATACGACGATTGTCCAGTTGCCTGGTGATCCGAATATCATGATCGATCCGACGAACCAAACCTTGATTGGCTCACCTGGTCAGAATTTGGAATTCTTCCACACGTTGACCAATACAGGCGTGGCCACAGGCACATTTAACTTAGAAGTAAGCTCAAATAGTGGCTGGTCGGTGTTCGTCTTGCCAAGCCAATCGACATTGGCACCGGGCGAAAGTGAACTGATCAATGTTTTGATGATTGTTGACCCGGCGGCACAAGTTGGTGACCTTGATTTCGCGACGTTGACAGTGACGTTGGATACCGACCCATCGGTGGCGGCGAAAGCGATTGATACGGTGATTGTGGATGTACCGCGTGAACATGGGTTATTGATTGCCCCAGATAATGCGGCGACAGATGCGCCAAATCAGACGGTAGCTTACACGCATATGGTAACGAATACGGGTTCATTTACAGAAGAGGTCACGTTATCGGCGGTATCTAGCTTGGGTTGGTCTGTGTTTGTGGACCCAGTGGCGGCGACGATGTATCCGGGTGAGGTGATTGAAGTGACAGCGTTTGTGGTAATTCCAGACACGGCAGCGAATGGTGAGGTTGATATCACTACCGTGACAGCTGCCTCGGATAGTGTGTCTGATACAGCGCTCGATACGACAACGGTTGAAGGGGCAGTGGATGATTCTGGTAATGTTTACATGCCAGCTATCTTCATACCCGGTGGCGGGACAGGTCCGACACCAACGCCGGTGACGCCACCGCCAACACAAACACCTGGTGGGCCAACGGCAACACCAGTGACACCGACGGCAACGCCAGTGACACCGGTACCGACACCAACGGATATACCCTGTACGCCAACCGGAATTGATTTGGTGGTGACAGATATCGTGATTATCCCGAATGGGTCTAACCATATTGTCCAGGTTACGGTACGGAACCAAGGGACGCAGAGTGTCCCCTATGGGAATAACTTCTATCTTGACTTCTATGTTGATCGGGCACCACAGCCATTCGTGTCTGGTGACATCTTCTGGGGTGTTCAAGGTAGTGACTTCCCGGCAGGGGCGACGGTCACGTATCAAGGTGTGTATGCCTTCACCAGTGGGTCACATTCATTGTGGGCACAGGTGGATACGGACCAAACAGTGAATGAGTGTCCGAATGATGGTAATAATGTTTACGGGCCAGAAGTGATATCGATTACGACATCTGATACACCGATTGAGGTACCGGAAACACCGAATGAAGATGGTGATCCTCGGGAAACGCCAACACCGGCGTTGATTCGGAAGGATTAATGATAGGTAAGTAGTTAGGGGAGGGGTGAACGGCCGTGGTTTGGAGACAAGCCACGGCCGTTTTTGTATTTGCGTGATGGGGGGAGACGGTTGATAATTGGGGGTGTAGGGGGCTTTGAGGAGACCTCAGAGGTCTTAGGGAAGTTTGGCTGGGGAGGGGGGTGGTGTTGAGACCTCTGAGGTCGGGCGTTGAGACTGTTGAGGTTTGGTGTGGTTAATAATAAGAAGAGGAAGTGTGGGTATGGTGAAGAAGACACCTTTTTATGAGCGGGTGAAAGCGTTAAATGAGACGATGTTGTGGGAGCATTGGGCGGGGTATTTGGTGCCACAGCAGTATCAATATTCGACGATGGCGGAGTATTATGCGATTCGGAACAGTGCGGGGTTGTTTGATACGTCGCCGTTGTTTAAGTATCGGATTAGGGGGCGGGGGGCGACGAAATTTTTGCGGGGAGTGTTGACGCGGGATGTGGGTAAATGTGGGGTGGGGGAGGCGCAGTATACGGTGTGGTGTGATGATGGGGGGTGGGTGTTGGAGGATGGGGTGGTATTGCGGGTGGCGGAGGATGAGTATTGGTTGACGGCGGCGGAGCCGAATTTGCGTTATTTGCAGAGGTTGGTGGGGTATGGTGAGGAGGTGGTGATTGAGGATGTGTCGGCCGAGTTGGGGATTTTGGCGATTCAGGGGCCGTTGGCGGCTAAAATTATGGGGGTGTTGACGGCGGATGTGTATGGGTTGGATTATTTTGAATTGACGAAGACGGAGATAGCAGGCAAGGGAGTGATTTTATCGCGGACAGGTTATACGGGGGATTTGGGGTATGAGGTGTGGGTGAGACGAGAGGATGGTTTGGCGGTGTGGGACGCGATTATGGGTGCCGGAGCGGGGTATAATCTGACCCCGTTTGGGCAAAAGGTGTTGCATATGGCCCGGATTGAGGCGGGGATGATTTTGATTGGGGTGGAGTATGAGACAGCGCGTCATGCGTGGGTGGATGAGCAGAGGTCGAGCCCGTTGGAGCTAGGGTTTGGCTGGATGGTGCGCCGGTTAAAGCGAGAGGAGCGGGCGTTTATTGGTAAGCGAGCAATTGTAGAGATGAAAGCGGAAAAGAGCATGCGTTGGCAGTTGGTGGGGATTGAAGTTGATTGGCGGTCGTATGAGAAAACGTATAATCAGCTAGGATTGATCGCGCCGAAGGATAATAGTCCGATTGAGGAGGCGATGACGTTGTATGATTTTGAGGGGCGGTGGTTGGGGCATACGACGAGTTATTTTTATTCATCGGTGTTAAAGAAACATATCGCTTTGGCGAAAGTGATGCCAGCGGCGGCAGGGGTGGGAACGGAGATGAATTTAGAGTTGATGATTTTGAATCGGCCACGATTAGTAAAAGTAAAGGTTGTGAAAATGCCGTTCTTGGAATTGGAGCGGAAGACAGCGGAGGTGACAAAATGAGTGAACGGTATGATGCAATTGTGATTGGTGGGGGGCATAATGGGTTGGTTAATGGGGCGTATTTAGCGAAACGTGGGTTGAAGACGTTGATTTTGGAGCGACGGCATGTGGTGGGTGGGGCGGCGATTACGGAAGAGTTGTATCCTGGGTTTCAGTTTACCACTTTTTCGTATGCGTTGAGTTTGATTCGGCCGGATATTGTGCAAGATTTAGAGTTGGTGAAGCATGGGCTATTTATTTTGAATATGCCGACGACGTTAGCGCCGATGGATAATGGTGATTATCTGTTTTTGGGGGCGGATCACGCGGCGAATTATCATGAGATGGCACGACATTCGAAGGCGGATGCGGAGGCGTATGATGATTACAAGACGATGTTGACGAAGGTGTGTCAGGCGGTGAAGCCGTTGTTTGATGAGATTCCGCCGAATTTGTTTAGTGATGAGCCGGAAGAGGTGGCGCGTTTGGCGCGGGTGGGGCGGCATTTGGGTGGTGTGGACAAGAAGACGTTGCATATGTTGACGCGGTTTTTGACGGGGAGTGCGGCCGAGATTTTAGATGATTATTTTGAGTCGGACATTATCAAGGGGACGTTGGCGTCGAGTGGGATTATTGGGAGCAATGTGGGGCCGAGGTCGCAGGGGTCGGGGTTGGTGTTGCTGTTTCACAAGATGGGGGAGATGGATGGTGTGTTTGGGGAGTGGGGGTTTCATAAGGGGGGGAATGGTGGGTTTACGCAGGTGTTGGCGCGGGCGGCGCAGGCGTTTGGGGCGGAGATTCGGTTGAATGCGGGGGTGGGGCAGGTGATTGTGAAGAATGGTGAGGCGGTGGGGGTAGCGTTAGAGAATGGGGATGAGATTTATGCGAATACGGTGGTGAGTTCATTGGATCCGCGGCGGACGTTTTTGCAGATGGTGGAGCCGAGGGAGTTGCCGACGGATTTGGTGGATGCGATTCAGAATTATAAGTTTCAGGGGGTGTCATCGAAGGTGAATTTTGCGTTGGATGGGTTGCCGACGTATCCGGCGTTGGCGGGGCAGAATCCGTTTCGGGGGTTTATTAATGTGGCGCCGTCGATGGATTATATTGAGCGGGCGTATGATGATGCGAAGTATGGGGAGATTAGTCAGCGGCCGTATATTGATGGGTGTGTGCAATCGACTTTGGATCCGGATATGTCGCCACCGGGGAAGCATGTGATGTCCTGTTTTGTGCAGTATTGTCCGTATGAATTAAAAGGGAGTGATTGGGACAGTGAGCGTGAAACGTTGGGTGATCGGGTACAATCGGCCTTAGAGTCATATTTTCCCGGTTTTAATGAGTTGGTGTTGCACCGGGAGGTGGTGACGCCGTTGGATATTGAGCGGACGGTGGGTTTGAGTGAGGGGAATATATTTGCGGGGGCGTTTTTGGCGCCGCAGATGTATTTTTTCCGACCGGCGCCCGGCTGGAATCAGTATCGGACGCCGGTGAAAGGGTATTATCAGTGTGGGTCGGGGACGCATCCGGGCGGGTGTGTGATTGGGGGCCCGGGTAAGTTGGCAGCGGAGCAGATTTGGGAAGATGTGTTGGGTGGTGATGAGTGGGTAGTGGAGGGGTGATATTAGGTGGGGGGAGTTTCTTCGGGAGTGGTCATGAAGAGGCCGATGAAGAGGAGGATGCCGACGCCGCCGAGGATGAAGGCGGGGTAGATGCGGAGGTCGCCGGGGGAGCCGTGGGGGAACCAATATTCAAAGAACATGGTGGAGAAGAGGTCGAGGCAGAGAGCGGGGGCGGCGAGGGCGGCGGCGGCGTTGGTGCGCCAAGCGGGTGGGATTTTGAGGAGGTGGAAGAGACCGATTTGGGTAAGGGCGAAGAGGGTGGCACCGATGATGAACCAGAGCCAGAAGATGGTGAGACTATCGCCTGGTTGGTAGTTGCCGGGCCAGAAAGTGCGGAAGAAGAGGATGAAGATAACCCAGAAAAAGATAGAGAGAGCAGCCATTGTTAACATCTGCCGTTTGAATTTTTGGGAGAGGGATTGGTTGTTATTCATAAGAAAACTCCTGTAGTAATTTGATTTTGATAATTAACCTGAGTGCGATAATTAGTGAAGCCGATGTGGGTGTTGGTTAGGGTATTGTTAGGGTAGATTTCTCGACTTCGTTCAATCCTTGATTTAGGGGTGAGGCTTGTCGAGGGTGGGGCGGATTGAACTGCGCTCGAAATGACGTTGAGGGAGGGAGCGGAATGGTCGAATTCAGGTTAATTAACCTGAGTGCGATAATTAATGAAGCCGATGTAAGTGTTGGTTAGGGTGTTGTTAAGGTAGATTTTTCGATTCCGTTTTGCCCTTTGGCGGCTGGTTGGTTCTAAATGGAGAGGGCGGGCAAAACTGGGCTCGAAATGACGTTTGAAGGGGGGGATTGTTGAACAGTAATCGAATAATTATTTTTTGGTGTGGTGGAGGAGGAGATAGATGAGGGGGGAGAATGAGCCGACAATGAGGGAGGCGATGAGCCAGGGCCAGGGGTTGTGGTTGTTTTGGCGGGCGTCGTGCCAGAGCCAGACGTTGATGATGATGATGGCGATAACGAGGTCGATGTAGATTTGAAGGGAGGCGTAGCTGTAGGTGATGGCGGTGGGGAAGCCGGAGAGGCCATCGGTGAAGAGGGCGATGAGGGTGAGGATAGAGAAGAGGATGAGGGTACCGATAATGGTGATGCGTTTCATGGTTGCGTCCTTTGTTTGAGAGTTTGTGTAGCAAGTGCTACAATGTGATAATATTATACTCGGTTTTGTAGTGGTTGCTACAAAATTAATGTTTTTGTAAGAATTTGGTTGGTTTTTAGTAAGATAAGCGGAGAGAGTGACGGAACCTGAGTTCGATAATGAATTAGGTCTGTGGATGAGTTGGTTAATGTGTTGTTAGGGGAGATTTCTCGACTTCGTTCAATCCTTGATTTAGGGGTGGGGCTTGTCGAGTGTGAGGCGGATTGAACTGCGCTCGAAATGACGTTGGGGGTAGGGGGAGTGATGTGAGCGTTTTTGGTTGTTTAGGGTGTTGAGGTATGATTGGTAGTGGTGGTAAGGAGGAGGGGGAGCGAGGATAATATAGCTTTAGGAGAAATTGGATAATAAGTAGGGCATGTATGAGTAAGGTTGAAGCGAAGAAAGAGCAGATTGTGATGGCTATTACCCAGTATTTGATTATGGAGGGGTTGGGTGATGTTGGTTTGCGGCAGTTAGCGGCGGTAGCGGGGACGAGTGATCGGATGTTAATTTATTACTTTGAGACGAAGGATGGGTTGTTGGAGCAGGTTTTGGAGGGGGTGGCGGCGAATTTGGCGGAGCAGTTAGATGGGGTGTTGGGGGAGCATCAGCGGGAGGGGGGGGTGTTGGTGGCCGAGTTGTTGGCGTTAGGAGATAGTGAGCCGTTTCAGTCGGTGGTACGGTTATGGTTTGAGGTGGTGGGGTTGGCGGTGCGGGGGCAAGCGCCGTATGCGGCAATTGCTAGTTTAATCGCGGATAATTGGTTGGGGTGGATGCGGGGGCGATTAGTGGCGGATGATGTGGGGGAGGCGGAGCGATTGTTTGCCCAAGTGGAGGGGACATTGATGCTGCGGTTAATTGGGGTGTCAGTTTAAGGGGGTTTGGAAGAGATAGAAACCGAAGCCGAGGGTAGCACGGCCCCATTGGTAGTAAGCTTTTTGCCAGTCCGTGATGCGTTCATGGATTGTGGCGCTATCGGGGTCTTGGGGATTGTTTTGGGCGTAATGGATGAGGCTATGGTGGTAGAGACCTTCGTAATGGTCCCATTCGTCTTGATTGCTGGTGGTGGCGTAGAGGAGGGTTAGGCCGGCGTCGAGGCCGGCTTGGATATTGTCGACGTGGGTGCCGTAGCTGTTAGGGGATGCGCCGAGAATGTTTAAGTAGTCAGGGTGAGGGAGTTGTTGCCAGAAGCCGTCGCCAATGAGTAGATAGCCGCCGGGGGTGAGGTATTGGGAGGCTTGTTGAAGGGCATCGTGGTAGGTGCCGAAGGCGTGGCTGGCGCCGAGGCAGAGGAGGGCTTGGTAGCTGTTTGTGGGGGGGAGTTGGTTGAGGGGGATTGTTTGCCAGTCGATATTGAGAGGGTGGGGGTGTTGTTGGGTGCGGTGTTGGGCAAGTTGGATGAAATCGGGGTTGATGTCGAGGCCGCGGCCGACCGCGCCTGTCAACGCGCACAGTCGAATGAGCCATTCACCGGCGCCGCAACCGATATCAAGGATGATGTCATTGGGTTGGAGGGGAATGAGAGCTAATAGTTGATTGGCTTTGGTTGGACTTATCGGGCTGTAAAAGAGGTGGTTTTGGTGGCCAATGGTGGTGAATTTAAATTGTTTCATATGCGGATTGTAGCTGATATGATGTGGTTGGCAATAGTTGGGGGCAGGTAGTTCGATTTAGCAAATCGAACTACCTGCGGTTGTTGGGGTTTAGGTGCCGGGGGTTAGGTTGTAGGTGAAGGCGCCTTTGGTGGATGAGGGGGTGCCGAGGGCACAGTTTTGGGGAGTGATGGTGTAGGTATGAAGGGTGCCGGCGGTGAGGATGTTGGTGTGGGTGAAGTTGGTTTGACCATGGCCGATGAGGGTGTTGGGGGTGGTGTAAGGGGCGTTGCTGATATAGTGGATGAGGTAGTTATCGGCACCGGTACCGGTATCGGTCCAGGTGAGGGTGAGGTCAGTGGGGGTGGGGGTGAGGGTGAGGTCGGTGGGGGTTGAGGGTGGGGTGCAGGTGTTGGTGACGGTCATGGTGATGGGAATGACGAGGGAACCGTAGGGGGTGTTGTTGGCGATGATGATGTTAGCGGAGTAGATGCCGGTTTGGGTGATGGTGGCGGAGACGGTGGCGTCGAAGGTGATATAGAGAGTTTGGTGGTTGTTGTTAGCGGCGACGGTGGCGGCGGTGGGGGTGGCGGAGAGCCAAGGAACTTGGGTCAGGGTATCTAAGTCATAGGCGACGATGAAGTCGGCAGTGTCTGCTTGGTGGAGGCCGAGGAAAACGCCCATGCCTAAATAATCTGGATGTTGATAGGTGATATCGGCACCGCCAGCGATGCCATTGATGGTGGTGGTGCCGTTAAAGGTAACGCCGGTGAAGGTGCCGGTGCTGGGGTCAAATTGAGAGGCGAGAAGATTAGTGGCACCATCTTGGGACCAGATCCAGAGGTAGGGGCCATCGGTGGTGTTATTGTCCCAAGCGGCACCGTACGAGTCTAAGGTAGAGGCGTGTTGGTTAATGACAGTACCGGTACGGTCGAACTCGTAGATATCTTCACCAAAGCCACTGGTCCAGAAATGGTCGGTGGCGGGGTCGTAGGCGAGGGCACGGCAAGGGTCGAGAGGGCAAGGGATGGTGAGGCCAGTGGCGGCACCAGTGGCGGGGTCGATTTGGGTGACGACGGCGGAGTCACTACCGTAAAGGTAAGTGCCATCAGAGGCGAGGTCACGCCAACCCCAAACTGAAGTGGTGCCTTGGGGCCAACTATTAATGAGCTCCCCATCGGTGTCGAATTGGAAGAGATAGTTGTCCTCACTGTTGGTGGCAGCGCCGCCAGAGGTGGCCCAATAGTAGTCGAAGTCGTATTCAAGACCTAACAGAAGAACATGGCTTGTGGGGATGGTGAGATTAACATCAAAGAGATAGTCGCCGATTAAGAAGGAGGGGGTATAGGAGGCGGCCCAAGGGGTATTGGTTTGCGGGGCGTGGTCACTATTGGCGGCAAAGGTGAGCTGTTTGGGGTCAGGGGAGGTGAGGGTCGTGGTGATAAGCGAGTCGAGAAGTTGTTCGAGATATTGGATTTCGGCGTCAGTCTCACCGATGTTGGTGATAGTTAGGGGGACAGTCACGGTTTGGCTAAGGCCAACGGTGACGTCAAGGGCGAGGGGATTGGCCTCTAATTCGCCGGGGAGAGGGAGGACGGTCATGGTGATGGGGATGGTGATGAGGGGATTGGCTATATCATTGCTGGTGGCGCAGAGATAACTGGTGTAGGTGTTTGGTGATAAGCCGATGGCATCAAAGATGACATTCACATTGGTGTTGGTGTTGGTTGTGTTGGTGCCGGTTATGGGGGCAACGGTTAACCAACTGACATCATCGGGAGAGGCGCAGGTGGTGGTGGCTTCATCTAGCTGCCAGGTGAGGGTGAGGAGGCCGTTGTTGGTGATGTTTAGGGTTTGGGTTAGAGCGCTGTCACGGTAGAGAGAGGGGGTGAAGGCGGTGGGGGTGATGTCGATTTCGGAGGAGAGGGGTTCGAGGCAGATGTCATCGATGGCGTAGCCATCGGTGGCAATACTGTAGTTATCATAGGCTTGGAATTTGAGGAGGAAGTTGTCGGTGTAGCTCAGGCCAGCATTGGTGGTGGCGGTGTCGAGGTCTAGTTGGATATTGGTGTAGGTCTGAGCGAAATTATTGAAACTTAGGATTTGGACCCAATTTTGGCCGCCGTCATCGCTGATAAAAAGGCCATCTTCGGTGTTGTTTTCATCGCCAAATTCTTGAATCCAAAAATCGAGGGCGATGTTGCTGGCCGAGGCGAGGTCGAGAACAAAGATAGCGGCTTGGAGGGTGTTGCTACCACAACCATTGCAGTCGGTGTCTAGCTGGAGGGCGTAGTTGCCGCTGTAGGGGTTGGCGGTATTGACCTGAACACGGCCGTTAGCCCCATTATTACTGGTGGTGTAGGCGTAAGCGGTGCTGGGTAGAGCCCCAGATTCAAAATCGAAGCAGGTGGGGTAGTTAGCGGCGGGGATGACGGTGAGGGTGGCGGTGGTGACATTGGAGGCGGAGAGGTTGGAATCGGAGGCGTAGTAGGTGAAGGAGTCGGTGCCGGTGAAGGCGGTGGTGGGGGTATAGATGAAGCTACCGTCGTTGTTAAGGGTGAGGAGGCCGTTGGTGGGGGGGGTGGTGAGGGTGGCGATGAGGGTGGCCGAGTCGATGTCGGTGTCGTTGTCGAGAACACCAGGGGTGGCAACGATGAAGGTGCTGTTGATAGGGAGGGAGTAGGTATCGGGGAAGGCGGTGGGGGGATCGTTGGTGGGGGTGACATTGATGGTGGCGGTACCAACGGCGGATAAGCCGCCGCCAAAAGCGTTGTAGGTGAAGGAGTCGGTGCCATTAAAGTTGAGGGTGGGGGTGTAGATGAAGGTACCATCTTCGAAGACGAGGACAGAGCCATTGGTGGGGGAAGCGGCGAGAGTGGCGGTCATGACATCGCCATCGGGGTCATAATCATTGAGGAGGAGGTTGTTAGCGAGGGGGACAGTAAGGGTGGTGTCTTCGGTGGTGGTGTAGGTGTCGTTGACGGGGATGGGGGCGTTGCTACAGGGGATGGTGATGGTGACGGTGGCGGTATCGGAGATTGAGGGGGTGGCGTCGGTGATGTTGTAAGTAAAGCTGTCTGGGCCACAGGCGTCGATATTAGGGGTGTAGGTGAAGGCGCCGGTGGTGGTTAGTTCAAGCGAGCCGGATATGGGGGTGGTGACGAGGGTGGGGGTGAATGGTTGGGATTCATAATCGAAATCATTGCTGAGGATACCGGGTTCAGTGACGGTGAGGGTGATGTTTTTAGGTGTGGTGTAACTGTCGTCGGTGGCAACAGGGGGATCGTTGACGGGAGTGACATCGATGGTGACAGTGGCTTGGTTGGTGCTGGCGACATAAATGCCTTGGTAGATGTTGTTGATTTCGGAGGGGGATAGGTCACGCAGATAGATATGGACATCATCCATGGCGCCATCGAAATTGTTGGTGTTATTGAAGCGACTACCGAGGCTGAGGGTGCCGCTACCTTGGTAGTCGGCCGAGGCGGTAGCGGAGACGACGGCGGTACCATCGACGTAAATGGTGCGTAGATTAGTGGTGGCATCATAAGTACAGGCCCAATGGTGCCAATTGGTGGTGTCGGTGTAGGTGGAGGGGGTATTGAGGTCATTGCCCCAAAAGGCGCAGGTAAAGAGATTGTTGCTACGGAAGCCGATATGTAACCCCAAGCTATTGGAGTTGGTGCCTTGGCCGACTAACAGGTCGACGACACCAGAACGATCACGTTTGGCCCAAAAGGCGACGGTAAATGATTGGTTGGCCAAATCGATGCCGGAGACTTCGAGACGGTCGTCAGTGCCATCGAAGGAGAGGGCGTAGCCAGTGGTTAGGTTAGGCGGGGTGTCGGTGATGAAGGTGGTGTTGTCGAAGAGTGAGGCATTATACCCATTCCCACTGAGGTCGGAGGTGGGGTTGGTGGCGTCATCAAAAGGCCAATAGGCTAAGATATTGATGGGGATGGAGGTGGTGTCGGTGACAAGGGCGTAGGTAAATGAATCTGAGCCGTTGAAGTTGAAGGTAGGGGTATAGGTGAAAGAGCCATCCGTATTGAAAAGGAGAGAGCCATTGAGAGGGTTGGCGGTAAGGGTGGGGGTGACAGTGGTGGTGTCACCGAGGTCGTTGGTGAGGACGTTGTTGGCGAGGGGAGTGTCTTCAGGGGTGGAGAAGCTGTCATCAATAGCGGTGGGAGCCGTGGATGGTTCAACGGTGATGGTCACTTGAGCGCTGTTGGAGAGATGGTAGCCATCGGTGATCGTGTAGGTGAAAGTGATAGTGCCAGCGAAGTTGAGAGTGGGAGTGTAGGTGAAGGTACCATCGGGGACAAACGATAGGGTGCCGGTGGTGGGGGAGGTGTAGGAAGCTATGGAGAGAGAGCCGCCATCGCCACCATCATCATCGGGGAGATTGAGGCCAGCGCCGGTGATGACGTTATTGGTGAGAGGGGTGTTGTAGGTGGTGGTGAAGGTGTCGTTGGTGGCGACGGGGGGATCGTTAACGGCCGTAATGGTGAGGGTGACAACGGCCGTGTTGGAGAGATCGATACCATCGGTGAGGGCGTAGGTGAAGGTAAGGGTGCCGTTGTAGTTAAGAGTGGGGGTGTAAGTGAAGGAGCCGGTGGGGGTGAAATTGAAAGCGCCCTC
The DNA here is from genome assembly GCA_035459145.1 of Anaerolineae bacterium. GTDB lineage: Bacteria > Chloroflexota > Anaerolineae > Promineifilales > Promineifilaceae > DATHYN01. Next base: position 30,960 of record DATHYN010000044.1, read on the forward strand.
GGCCGGATTGGTCACACTAACCGCTTGCAAAGCGCTGGGGCCATCACCACCGTCGGTATCAACGCCATTACCGGTATCATCGGTGATGAAGTTGGCGGTGAAGGTGGTGTCTTCGGGGGAAGAGTAGCTGTTGTTAACGGCCGTTGGCGGGATATTGGCATAGCTGGTAAAGGTGTTGAAATCGCCAGCGTTAAGGGTGACAGGGGTTGAGCCGGGATGGCCGGGGGCGTTAGGGAGGGGGGTAGTGGCGTCGACGCCATGAAATTGGTTGTAGCGAAAGGCGCCGCTGGGATTAAAGATATTGATGTAGGTGGCGATGTAAGTGAAGGAACTGCCGGGTATTAGGCCTAAATTGGCGAGGGTGAGGCCATCGATTTCGATAGGGGCAGTGTTGCCCCCGTTATAGCCGAGGATGAGAGGGGCGGGTAAGTTACCGGGCATGAGCGTAAATAGAGAGGCTTGGGTTTGATTAAAGACGAGGGCGTAATCAGCTTCGAAGCCAGGGGCGAAAGTGAGGTCAGCGGCAGGGCCGGGGTTGAGGGGGATACCGGTGGCGGCGGCGCGTTCAGGGGAAGTGGGGTCGCCGAGGGTGTTGGTACTGTTGAAGCCGCCGGGAAGCGTATCAATGTAAATGACAACAAAATGATCGAGGGAGCCACCGCCAGTGAGGAGGCCGATGTTGAGATTGCCGTTGATGTCGGAGTCGAGGTAGAGGGAGGAGCCGGCGCCAATGACATCATTGGCTGTGCCATTGATACCGGAAGAGGAGCCAACGTATTCAGTGGGCGTAATGGTGCCATCATTAGTGGCTGTGGTTGAGGTGTTGTCAATGATGGTGGTGGGATTTAAGAAGCTTGTTGGTGATTGGGCTGATAGGGGTAGGGTGAATTGAGCGATGAGAAATGATAATAAAAGGGTGTTGATTAATAGAAAAAAGATCAATTCTTTTTTATGTTGGGTGATAAAAAACATGATGGGGTTCCTTTGATAGGGTTATTTAAGTGTATAAGCTGTATGCTCCTAATGGGCAGTGGCTGTGGGTTATAATTTAATTTATTGTAGCCTGTTTTGTGCTTAAATGATGTCGTCCGTAAGAGACAATTTTGCCATGCATAAGGGGACAAAATTAGTTGAGTATAGGTTATTCATAGGGAAAATGGGGGCAAAATGAGGGAAATGTAGCCTAGGCGTAGGGTAGCCGTTAGAAAAAAGTAGAGTGAAACAAGCTCAGTTTGTTATAGTGATACTTCGTGGAGTTGCCAAACTACAAGTGCAAATTATTTGTGTGACATGATTTCACGGCCGATGATTGTGGTTAACAGTTTTAAAGATAGTTAATCATCGGATTATTTTAGAAAGGAGTTTTTTATGAAAACGAAACATATAGTTGTATTGATGATAGTTACCTTGATGTTAGTCGCCTGTGGGGCTGATAGCACGGGGCGGGGGAGTGAGCCAGCGGTAGTATCGGTGGCGGGTGATGGGGGGCAAGCGGTTGTGGCTGATGAGCGTGTTGATGAAAGTGGGACGGGTGAGGTGGTTGTGTCGGATGGGGGGATGGTGGCCGAGGTTGATGGGGGGGCGATTGCGGCTGAGGCGTTGACAGAAGAAGAGATGTCTGAAGCGGAAGATGAGATGTCTGAAATGGAAGCAGAAGTGGCAGAAGAAGCGACTGAAGCTGAAAAAGAAGAAGCGGAAGCCGTAGCAGAAGTGGAAGCGGAAGAAAGTCAAGACGGGATGAGTGATGATGAGATGGCTAAACCAATGATTGAGACGAGTTTAGGTACATTTGTGATTGACTCGGCACGTTTTGTGGATGAGGTACGCGGTCAGCCAGCGGGGCCAGATGCTCAATATTTGTTGGTCGCTTTAGCGGGCGAGAAGGGGGAAGAATTAGCGCCAGGTTCTGTTGACTTAATGGCATTTAATGAGGCGCTTAAAGATGTATCACAAGGAGATTTGGTGCATGTGACGGGGTCTGATGATTTCTATATGGTGAGCACGATGGGGGGCTGGCTAGGTGATGAGTTTGTGATTGGATTTGTGGTACCGAATTCGGTGACCGATTATCAGCTATTTTGGCCGGGGAATGAGTTGATTGAGATTGTGCCGGAGGGGTAAAATAAAAGCGTGGTGGTTTTGTTTTAGCAAAACCACCACGCTTGGGTGTTAAGCTGGTGTTTGCTATTAAGGATTAGCTTTCTTCGTCAAGCCTAGCGATGGTGACGCCATCGCCGCCTTCGCCGGTACGGCCGTTTTCCCATTTTCTGACATAGCGACTATGGGTTAAGGCGTCACGGACGGCTTCACGTAGTTTGCCGGTTCCTTTGCCATGAATGATGCGGACCCAAGGGAGTTGGGCGAGATAGGCGGAATCGAGGTATTTACTGAGACGGTCGACACCGTCAGCGGTAGTGGCGCCGCGTAGGTCGAGTTCCATACCGGGGGAGGCGGCGCGGGGGGCGGATTTGGTGGGGGGAGAGGGGAGCTGTTCTTCTTCGATGTCACGTCCTTTGAATTCCAGATCGGAGATTTGGGCGCGCATGTGCAAACGGCCGACGGCGACCTCGGCCTCTTTGCCTTGTAAAGAGAGGATTTGGCCTTGGGTTTTAATCGATTTGATGAAGACGGTGTCCCCTTGGCGCAGTTTGCGCCGTTTTTGTTTCGAGGCGGTTGTTTCCGGCTCATTGAGTGGGGGGAGTGGGGGGTTGTCTTCAACCATCTCCGTTACATTTTTGTTAATTTGCTTGAGTTTGTTTTGGGAGAGGTCGCTGCGACTGCCGCGTTTGATTTGGCGGCGGATTTGGGTAATCTCGTCCTGGAGGGCGTCGAGTTCGGCTTGGGCGTCTTGGCGGGCTTGGGTGAGGATGGCGTGCCGTTCTTCGGCGATTTTGTGCCGTTCTTCGGCTAGCTCGTCCTCGAGCTGTTCGGCTCGTTTTTGGGCGAGACGAGCGGCCGCTTCGGAGGCGTTAATTTTATCACGGAGGTCGTAGATGGAGTCGAGCATGGCGCCGGCGTGTTCGTTGCCTGAGCCGAGCTGTTCGAGGGCATCGTCGAGGATGGTTTCGTCGAGGCCGAGGCGGCGAGCGATAGCGATGGCGTTGGAGCGGCCGGGCAGGCCGATAGTCATTTCATAGGTGGGGGAGAGGGTGTCGACGTCGAAGATGAGGGAGGCGTTGGTGGCCCCTTTGGTGTTGCTGGCATATGCTTTGAGCTCGGGATAGTGGGTGGCGGTGAAGGTGGTGATGCCTTTATCGCGGAAGAAGTTGATGAGGGCTTGGGCCAGAGCCGCCCCCTCGGCCGGATCCGTCCCCGATCCCAACTCATCTAACAACAGTAACGACTTATCGGTGGCGATATCCAAGATGCGGATAATATTGGTGATATGGCTGGAGAAGGTGGATAAACTTTGTTCAATCGATTGCTCGTCACCGATATCGGCCAAAACGTTATCGAAAATGGTGAGACGGGCTTCTTGGGCGGGCAGATGGAGACCTGATTGGGCCATAATAACCATAAGGCCGGCTGTTTTGAGGCTGACCGTTTTACCACCGGTGTTGGGGCCAGTGATGAGGACAAGGAAGGTCTCTTTATTGAGAGTGAGGTCGGTGGGGACAACGGTATGGGGGTCGAGGAGGGGGTGGCGAGCCGCTTTGACCCAAAAAATGGAGCCGGGATGGGGGTCTGGTTCCCAATTTTGGCGTTGGTTAGCATGTTTGGGTGGTTTAGCGGGCGGGCGCCAAGGCATGAATTGGGGGCGGGTGGCTTTGAGTTGATGCGCATAGTGAGCGCGAGCGAAGATAAGATCTAGTTCAGCGAGGGTGTCGACGAGGGTTTTAAGGTCTTCACCAAATTCAGCCACTTGACGGGTGAGGGCGGCGAGGATGCGGTTGATCTCTTCTTTTTCGTCGAGGTGGAGGGTGCGGTATTCGTTGTTGGCGTCGACGGTGGGGAAGGGTTCGATCCAGAGGGTGGCGCCGGAACCGCTTTGGTCGTGGACGATGCCTTTGATGCGGCCGTTGTGTTCGGCGCGGAGGGGGATGACGTAACGGCCGTTGCGGCGCGTAATAATCGGCTCCTGCAAATATTTGCTGGTGGGGCCGTTAATGTAGTTGCGCAGTTTGTCTTGGATGCGATTATGGACGACAATCATTTTGGAGCGGATTTTAGCTAGTTCGGGGCTGGCGCTATCGAGGATATCGCCACGCTCGTCAATTGTTTGGCTAATGGTATCGACCAAACCAGGGCAATGGCTAAGTTGTTGGCTGATTTGGTAGAGGGTGGGGAATTCTTCGTCGACTTTTTCCAGTTTGCGACGGAGGTCACGGCCGGCGATGATAGTGGCTTGGATATCGCGGAAGCTGTCGACAGGCAGGACGAAGCCGCGATAGGCGTTATCGACCGCTTGGCGGATATCGCGGGCACCACCGATACGAATATCGGTACGGCGAGCAAGGAGGATATCAGCCTCGGCCGTTTCTGTTTGGCGCAATTCGGCTAATTGAGGGTCGGTGGTGGGGTGGAGGTTGCGGGCCCGTTCTTGGCCGGCGCTAAAGCTGGTATAACTACTTAATTGTTCGCGAATTTTATCAAATTCGAGGATGAGGAGAGATTTTTTATCCATGATGTGTACCGTATTAGTTAGTCAACGTGTTCTTCATTATGGGTGGGGCGGGGAGATGGCAGGGTGACAAGGTGGCATGAAGAGCAGGTGTTGTTGGATGAATGTTTAATTTTAAAAATAAAAAATTAGGGGTAAAAAGTTTCAGCAATCGAAATTAAGCGGAGACACGGGGATGTGTGTGACTGCTTAGGTATTTATTATGATGGCGAAACTGTTTTTATTTGCCAAAGGTTATGTTATAGAAACGATACATTTTTTATTATCATGGTTTTATTGTATCAGATTTTGGCCGAGTGTGCTGTTGCGTAGTTAATGAAAGGGAAGTTGATTGGTACAATGGTACTAAGAGGGGGAAAGGGTTTCATAATCTTTGGTGGTGAGTTGTTTGCCGTATTGGGGGTAACGGTCGAGGATGGTGGTGACGATTTGTTTGGCTTCGGCCTCATCGATGCCGGCCCCGAAACGGTAGGTTTGGGCACCATAGTCGAAGGCGATATTGCCACCGGTGATGCCCCAGAAGGCGAGGCCACGGGCGGGATTCATTACGTTGTTAGGGGAGAGGGTTTCGGCCGAGGCGCGGAGGTCGCGGATATGATCCGTGGTGTATTCTTTTGGTTTACCAAAGCGAAAGAGGGCGCGGCGTAAGGTGAGGGTTTGATCATTGATTGTAATTATTTCTTGGCCGGCTATTGACCAGAGTAATGTGTAGGTGGCGAAGCCACCGCCGATAGTCCAGAAGATGAACCAGATGATCATGAAGAGGCCGGGCAAGAGCATGACGGCGGCGATGGGATCAGGGTCTATAATGAAACTGATAACGCCAGCGATGAGCATGCCGCCAACAACGAGTTCCCCAATTGACCAGAAGAGGAGCCAGATGCTGAGGATAATTATTATGAAGATATTTCTCTGGCTGGGGATGGTGACGGTGAGGGTGTGGCCGTTGTGGTTGATGGTGTGGCGGGCCGAGGGCGGGGTAACGATGTGTGAATTCATAAGTAGTCCTTGAGGATGATTGTGATTATGGTCATGAGTTGCATTTATAGTATAACATAGATATTTATAGTTTTGGTAAGTGAATATAAATAGCAAAAAGGAGCATATCATTAGATATGCCCCTTTTTCTCTAGTTGAGTTAAATGGTAGATTTATCCACCAGGTGTTACGTCATATTGGAAGTAACTCACTTCAGAGGAGCCCGCTTCACCATCTTGGCCGGAGCGAAGGCCACATTCTGTATCATAACTTTCGATCGTAAAGTAAAGTTGGGCGCCACCAGTGGCGTAGGTATAGCTATTGGTGGTTGTATAACTGGTTGAGCCACCGGATGTGGCATTAGGATAAAAACTGCGGTGAATGCGGTAACGGTCATTGGTATCAACCCAGGTAATGGTCACTTCATCCGTGGCATTGTTGTAGGTTATATTGGTGATATCTGGTTTTTGGAGGACATCACAGTTACCAACAGCCCATTGCGTATTTGAGATGAAATTGCCGGTTTGATAGGTGACGCGGGAGATGTTATAGCTATCACGCCAACAGGACCATGATAGGAGGCTGTTACGGCATATATAAGGGTTGGGTAAGCTATCATGGGGGAGGGTGAGGTCAACGATCACAGAACCAGATTTACTAATTTCCCAATGTTGGCCAGTGTCAGTGCTGGGGTTGGCTTGGGGATCGCTACCGTCAAACCATTCGAGGGTCAAGCAAGCGGTGCGATAGAAGACTTGAATTCGGCCGTTGTTGTGATCAGCGATTTTGAACTGACCACCACCACCAGCGGCGATATCGTAGGGGGCATTAAATTCACCATTACCGGTGCCAGTGGTGCCCCATTGGCGAATAAATGTGCCGGAAGCGGTAAACATTTGGATACGGTCATTGCCGCGGTCAGCGACATAGACATACCCTTTTTCATCAACGGTGATACCATGAGGGCTATTGAAGCGGCCTTCGGCTGTGCCAAACAAGCCCCATTTGCCGATGAAAGCGCCGGTGCGGCTAAAGCGTTGCACACGATGGTTGCCAGAATCGGTGACGTAGACGGAGCCATCAGGTCCAATAGCGACCGATTGCGGGTAGCTAAATTGCCCATTACCATTACCTTGACTGCCCCAGCTACCATACTCAACACCGACAGGTGACATCCATTTAATACGATGGTTATGTTGATCAACGACGTATAAATCATCATACATATTGACGGCTACACCAGTGGGGTATTGGAAAACAGATTGGTCGCCCCATTTGGTAATGAAGTTGCCATTATTATCAAATTTTTGGATGCGGAAGTTACTGGTATCAGCGACATAGACATTGCCTTGTTGGTCAACGGTAATCCCTTCTGGATCGCGGAACCAACCATTACTAGAGCCGGCACCAGTTCCCCATTGGGTGATAAAGTTATCATACCTATCGAATTTATGGACTTGGTAACGATAAGAGCCTAAGTTGGTCTCGCGAACGAGCATGAAGACATTGCCGTCATTGTCGATGGCGATAGATGAGGGGCGGAAGTAACCGGTGTTAGGCAAGAATTCCCGACTGTAACTGTGTGGCGTCGTTTCGGTGACATTGGTTTGGACATGACTGAAGTTATAATCTTGGCCTAAAACGAGATTGCAATGTCTGGTGCTATTAGCGCGGAAGCGTTGGATACGATCATTTTCAGAATCAGCGACAAGGATATTGCCATTATCTTCGACATGAATGCTCATTGGTTCCCAAAACTGGCCATCGCCGAAACCGAATGAGCCCCAACTGGTATAATGGGTGCCATAAGCGTTAAATTTTTGTATTTCATTGTTAGCGCTATCAACGGTATAGACAAAGTCACTGGTATCGATGGCTAAGCCTTTGACGGAGCCAAAGAGACCGGGGCCAGAGCCAGAGCCACCCCATTGGCGAAGATAATTACCATTATTGCTAAACACTTGAATGTTATCATTGGTCATATCGGAGACAAAGATTTCCCCCGTGCTGGCGATGGCAATACCAGAGACGTTGCTGAATTGCCCATTGCCAGTGCCCTGCGAGCCGATATTATCGAGCCAACCACCCGCGGCATCTAGCTTTTGGACGCGATAATTGCCACTATCAACGACATAAACATGTCCCCAAGCATCAGTAGCGATGCCCCGAAGGCCAGAAAATGTACCCGCGGCGGTGCTGTTCCAATGGTCAATATAGTTGCCATCGGTATCAAAAACGGTCACGCGATTGAGGCTGAAGTCAGTCACATAAACAAGACCTAAACTGCTGACAGCGATATCTTCGATGAGACCAAATTGGCCGGGTCCAGTGCCACTGGTGCCCCAGATACGGACAAAGGTTCCGCTGGGCGAGAATTTTTGAATACGATCATTGCCTCGCTCGGCCACATAGATAAACCCATTTTCATCGGTGTCGATGGCGTATGGATCGCTCAGTTGGCTGGGGCTAGAGCCATTATAGCCCCATTTTTCTAAGAATACGGCTGGGCCTTCGATTGAGCCAGCCACAACACCTTCTTGGGCGCTCACAATTGGTGTAGGCGCGGCTATTATCCAGATGGCAAGCCAGAATAAGGTTGTACTTAAAGTGAGTATAAGAAATTGTTTTTTAAACATAGATTTTGTCATCCTTTACAAATGATAATGGTGCTAGTTGATGGATTAGTTGCGTAGGAGTAGGGTACCAAATAAAGCGATCCAGTAACGATCCCAAACTATTTTGAGTAAAGAAATGGGGATGGAAATATGTTTTAGGGGGAATCGAAAAACCTCTCGGCTTCTACTATGTTGAGGCCGAGAGGTTTTTTGTCAGGTTATAGGTGGATTCCGGCGCAAGCCGGAATGACAGTGTGTGGTGATTATTTTAAAGTAGCCGTCAACTCGGTGTTAGGCCCAGCCAAAGCGCGGGAAATGGGGCATTTTTCTTTGGCGGTTTGAGCGAACTCAGCGAATTGTTCAGCGGTTAAGTCGGGGACTTCCGCTTCGCAGTTCAATTCGATTTTGTCGACGACGGGGCCGATATCATCACGATTGAGGTGAACTTTAGCGGTGGTAGCGATGCGGGTGGGGGTGAAGCCATTGTTGCTCAAGAGAGCGGATAAGAACATGGAGTAGCAGCCGGCATGAGCGGCACCGATTAATTCTTCAGGGTTGGTGCCTGGCTCGTCACCGAAGCGGGTATTGAAGGAGAAGGCCCCTTCAAAAGCACCGCTGCCTAATTTCATTGAACCTTTACCTTCTTTTAAAGTACCTTCCCAAACAGCATTAGCGTTACGTACAGACATTGTAATTGTTTCTCCTAATAAGTGTATAAATGAGCAGGGATACATTCATTGATTAACAAATAATCAAAGAGTCAATAATATAAAGTTGGCCAGTATATTTTAGGGGATGGGGGGAATATGTGTGGCAACAGCAATTAATCAGTTGTAAACCCTACAATCAAAGAAATGATATTACAATTTTATGCTAAACGGTAAATTTTGTCTAGTTTTTGTCGAGAGAGATTAATATATAAACCATCAAAATAAACCTTTGATGGTAGGGTTTATGGTTGATAATTGGTATGATAGCTACGTGATCCCCAAAAATTCGGTATAATAGAGAATGGTGGGGATAAGATAAAAAAAGTATGGGTTTGTATTGTAAAACCCGTTGTGTTATGAATTGTTTTTTAGGCCAAAGAAAGAGGTAATCAGTTATGAGCAAAATTGTAGATCATTTTGGTGCTCGGACGTTAGTGCCGGGTCATGATAATACCTATTATTATCGTTTAGCCAAGTTGCAAGAGGATGGTATTGCTAATATCGACCGCTTGCCTTATTCGATTAAAATTTTATTGGAAGCGGTATTGCGCAACTGTGATAATTATATTATCGAGCCGAGTGATATCAAGAAGTTGGCTAATTGGGATCGGAAAGCGGTTTCGCAAGATGAAATTGCTTTCAAGCCGGGACGGGTAGTATTGCAAGATTTCACCGGTGTACCGGCGGTGGTGGATTTGGCCGCGTTGCGGTCAGCGATGGCCCGTTTAGGTGGGGATGCTAAAAAGATTAATCCACAAGTGCCGGTTGATTTGGTCATTGACCATTCAGTGCAGGTCGATGCGTTTGGCTCGGCCGCGGCCCTCTTCATTAATGCCGACCGTGAATTTGAACGCAATCGGGAACGGTATGAGTTCTTGAAATGGGGGAAAGAGGCGTTTGCTAATTTCCAAGTGGTGCCACCAGCAACGGGTATTGTCCATCAAGTCAACCTTGAATATTTAGGTCAAGTGGTGATGGCGGATGAAGCGGGTGATAGCAAAACTTGGTACCCAGATAGTTTAGTGGGAACTGATTCACATACCACGATGATTAATGGGTTAGGTATTTTGGGTTGGGGTGTTGGGGGGATTGAAGCGGAAGCGGTCATGTTGGGGCAACCGATTTATATGTTGACGCCGCAAGTGGTCGGTTTTGAGTTAACGGGCTCTTTGCCGGAAGGGTCGACAGCGACTGACTTGGTGTTGGTTGTGACGCAGATGTTACGGGAGAAAGGGGTAGTGGGTAAGTTTGTGGAATTTTATGGGAAGGGGATGGCGAGCATGAGTTTGGCTGATCGGGCGACGATTGCCAATATGGCGCCTGAATATGGAGCGACCTGTGGTTTCTTCCCCGTTGATGAGGAGACGTTGCGTTATTTGCGGCAAACGGGTCGTGATGAGGCGTTGATTGAGCGTGTGGAACAGTATTGCCGTTTGAACGGTTTGTTCTACGATCCAAACACGCCCGATCCGGAATTTACGGATACGTTACAGCTTGATTTGAATTCGGTATTGCCAAGTTTGGCGGGGCCGAAACGGCCGCAAGACCGTATTTTGGTATCGGAGATGAAGGAAAAGTATGAGAAGGTGTTGCGGACACCGATCAAAGAGGATGGGATGGGGTTGAGTGAGGAGGATTTGGAGCGAACGGCCGTTGTTTCCAATGGTCAAGACACGACCATTGGTCATGGTTCGTTGGTGATTGCAGCGATTACGAGCTGTACCAACACCTCTAACCCAAGTGTTATGGTCGGTGCTGGCTTAGTGGCCAAGAAAGCGGTGGAGAAAGGGTTGAAAGTGCCACCGTATGTGAAAACGAGTTTGGCCCCTGGTTCGCGGGTGGTCAATGATTATTTGATAGATGCAGGCTTGATGCCCTATCTGGAAGAGTTAGGTTTTCACATTGTGGGGTACGGTTGTACCACCTGTATCGGTAACTCGGGCCCATTGCCGGAACCGGTTGATAAAGCGGTGCGTGAAGGTGACTTAGTGGTGTCATCGGTCTTGAGTGGTAACCGGAACTTTGAAGGGCGTGTCCATCCGTTGACGAAAACGAACTATTTGGCTAGCCCGCCATTGGTGGTGGCGTATGCGCTGGCTGGTCGGACGGATATTGATCTGTTTAATGATCCGTTGGGCACGGATAAAAACGGGGACCCGGTTTATATGCGTGATATTTGGCCAACTAACAAAGAGATTCAAGAAGCGGTAGTCGCTTCGGTGAAGCCGGAGATGTTTGAGGTACAGTATGGCAACGCCTATTCAGCCAATGAGACGTGGAATGCGATCCCGACGGCGGAAAGTGAGTTGTATCCATGGGATGAAAAATCGACCTACATTCAAGAGCCGCCGTTCTTTACTGATTTGACGCCGGAAGTGAAGCCGATTACGAATATTAATGGTGGCCGTGTGTTGGTCAAATGTGGCGATTTCACCACGACGGATCATATTTCGCCAGCTGGGGCGATTTCGCGGCAAAGCCCAACGGCCGATTATTTGCGCGAAAATGGTGTGGAACCACGTGATTTCAACTCGTATGGTTCGCGTCGTGGTAATGACCGGGTTATGACGCGGGGTACATTTGCCAATATTCGTTTCCGTAATCAAATGGCGCCTGGTACCGAAGGGGGATGGACGACCCATTTGCCGACGGGTGAGGTGACGACGATGTATGAAGCATCTTTGCGTTATAAAGAAGCGGGTACGCCGTTGGTGGTTATCGCGGGTAATGGGTATGGTATGGGTAGTTCCCGCGACTGGGCGGCTAAAGGTGTCTTGTTGTTAGGGGTGAAAATGGTCATTGCCGAGAGTTACGAACGGATTCATCGTAGTAACTTAGTGGGTATGGGTGTGTTGCCGTTGCAATTTAAAGATGGTGAGACGCTTGATACGTACGGTTTAGATGGGTCGGAAACGTTTAGCACGGTTGATTTGGATGATGATTTGAAACCGTTGCAAGAAGTAACGATTAAAGCGGTGAAAGCGGATGGTAGCGAAGTGACGTTTGCGACGACGTGCCGTATTGATACACCAGTGGAAGTGGATTACTATCGGAATGGTGGTATTTTGCACACGGTGTTGCGTAGCTTCTTGGATGCGTAAATTGTTGGTTAGTTAATGAATGAGAGAAAGGGCGTCTGTTGCAGGCGCCCTTTTTTTTGTGGGGATTAGACTGTCGATTAAAAGGACGGGGTCCAGATTGGGTTTAGATCGAGAGTAAAAGGGGGAATCGGTGGTATTGTATCGACATGATCAGGGTTGGTGAGAAGTTGTCCCTTAGGGTTTTGCGTTGTATATATCCAGATTTGTTGTTTAGGCGGATAAATGAGCCAGCCGAGATGGGCACCCGCATCGATATATTCTTGCATTTTGGCTTGTATTGTAGAGAGATCATCCGAAGGAGAGCAAAGCTCAACTAGGAAATCAGGGCATAAGGGAAGGAATTTTTGTTTGTCGGAGGCGGTTAATTGTTGCAGACGAGCAAGTTGTACCCATGATGCGTCTGGCGAACGAACGGCGCCATTGGGCAGACGGAAGCCGGTAGATGAATCAAATACGAGGCCAGATTTGTCTTTTTTGGCCCAGAGCATCATTTGGAGGATAAGTTCTGCATTGCGTTGCCCAGTTTGGCCACCAGTTGGGGACATAATAAGTAATTCTCCTGACGGGGTGCGTTCGAGACGTAACTCGCGATTGTTTTGGCAAAAGGCAAATAGAACATCGTCTGATAGAGGGATATCAGACGGCATGTGCAATTTAATAAAGGGGGGAGATGTCGATTGAATCATATCATTTATTATAGCATAGTTTTGGTGGATAATGGTTGCTAGTAAAAGGAGGTTTAGGGGTGGGGATTGACGGTGATAATGATGGGGAGGCGGGTGAAGGGGGGGATGGCTAGTTGGGGTTCTTGGAGGAGGAGGGCGGTGGAACTGCCGCCATCGAGGTTGAGGGCGATATCGAGGTTGAGGTCGCTGGTGGTGAGGTATTGGCTGAGGTGGGCGAGGGTGAAGCGTTGGCGGGTGGTGGCGATGACGAGCCAACGGCCGTTCATATCTCGGGCTAATACCGTTCGCCGGGCCGGACTCAACGATGGCTCTGTATAACCAACAACCCCACCCGGCTTCACCAGCATCGGAAAGGATTGCAGGCCGGCCCATAACGACTCGTCAGCCCGATAGGGCTCGGCCCCCAACCAGCGTAAGTTAGCCATACCTTGGTGATCGATGGTGAGCATTCCGGCGTTGGCACCATAGCTGAGCCCTGACCCAACGCCTTGGTAGATGATGCGGCCGGTGGCGATATTTTCGGGCGTGAAAAAGCCGCCATTAAAGATTAGGAGGGCGTCTGTTTCTGTTTGCCATTGGGCTAAGGTGAGCGGGTCACCGGGCCGATAATGAATGTCGATTTGGTATTGGTCGGGGTGCCAACGGATGGCGTAGAGGGTGTCCCAAGGGCGGGGGAGGTCTCCATTGGGCAATGGTTGCAGGGGGGCGCCGTGGGTGCCAACTGACCAGATGCGATATTCCATGCCAGTGGCGACTGGTTGCCAGCCGGTATCGGGGGAGCGGGTGGGGGCAGTTGTGGAGTGGCTGGTGGGTGGTGGTAGGGTGGGGTTGGTCCAGAGGGTGGGGGTGGGGATAACGGCCGTTGGCTGGGCCGTTGGGCTAAGGGTGGTGGGGGTGGCGGTGACGATGGGTGGGTTTGTGGTGCAGGCGGTGAGGCACAGATGGAGGATAAGTAGCAACCAAATTAAGATGGGGTGGTGATAGGTGGTTGGCCGAGGGTTAATGGCCGCGTTGGTAGACACGACGTACACCAGGTAAGCTTTCTAACTCTTCGGCTAGCTCGGGACAGAAGTGAGTACCATGGTCAGGGAAAGAAAGCGATAATTTTTGGCCGATGAGACGGAGGTTGAGGCGATCACGGCCATCATATTGTCGGGCTACTTTGACGGCGCGGCGACATGCATCTTGCCAGTTGCCCACGGGGTCGATTTCGACCCAGACGGCGATTTTACTGTTGGTGTCGGAGCCGTTGGTGAAACTGGGTGGGGTAGCGGGAGTGTGGGAGCGGGGCTGAGTAGATTGGGTGGGGGAATGGCCGTTGCCGTTCTGTCTGTTTTTGCTGGTGGGGGCGACGGTAGCGCCTGCGGGCCAGAAGAAGTCGTCATCGGGTGGTGGGGGTGGTGGGGCGGATGATGTTGGTGTTGGGGATGTGGTTGATGTGGTGCTACGGGCTGGTGGTGGGGTGCCGTTGGCGGGAGTAGCGCCTTCAGGCCATAAGTAATCGTCATCAGGTGGTGGGGGTGGTTCTGCCGGCGCCGCTTTTTTGACAGGTGTGGTGGGTTGGGCGGTTGTCGTGGTGGGGGTGGTGATGGTTGGTGGTGGTTCCGGTGGTTTTGATTCGGTGGTTGGTGGTGTTATCGGTTTGGTTGCGGGCGGAGGTGGTGAGGGGACGGGAGAGGAGGGGGGTGTTTCGTAAGTTGGTTTGGGAGGTGGTGGGGGGGGAGCGATATCACCTGGATCGGCGGTGGCGATTTCGAGCTTGGTTTGAACGCCATCGGCGAGAAGGGAGAGGCGGTCTTCGCCCGCTTGGATTTTGCCTCGAATGAGCATCACTTGGTCGACTTTGACATCATCGCGGACCTCAGCCCACGTGCGGGGAAAGAAGACGACATCAATTCTGCCTTCGAGGTCTTCAAAGGAGCCAAACGCCATCGGGTCCCCTTTTTTGGTGGTGTGGTGGCGGACGCGGGCGAGCATACCGGCTAAGCTGACCATTTTACCGTTCCAAGTTTCATCGATGACGCCGATGGTGGCGTTGGTGAATGCTTGTAGCTGGGCGAGGGGACGTTCGAGGGGGTGTTCGGAGACGTGAACGCCGAGGGCTTCTTTTTCGAATTCGAGGAGTTCTTTGTGGTCGATTTCTTTGACTTTGCCGTTGGCGAGGAGGTTGATGGGGGCGGAGGCGGTGGTGCCGCTGAGAGGGCCACCGAAGAGGCTCATTTGGCCGGCGGCGGCGGCGTCATGGGTTTTGCCGCTGTAGGCGACGATGCGGTCAAGGGCGTGGAGGAACTCGGCCGGCGTGCCCCAAGAATCGAAGACGCGGGCTTTAATCATATATTCGAGGGCACGTTTGCCGACGCGACGGAGGTCGACACGGTCGGCGAGATTTTGGAGGCTGGTGAAGGTGCCATTTTCTTGGCGTTCTTCGAGGACGAGGTTGAGAGCGGTTTCGCCGGCGTTTTTGATGGCGCCGAGGCCAAAGCGGATTAACGGCCGTTCGCCATCATCTTCAATTGTAAAGTCTAAATGGGAGAGATTAATGTCGGGGGGGGCGATATCGATACGTAGGTTTTGGGCTTCTTTGAAGTAGCGGCGAACTTTTTCGGTATTATCGCGCTCCACGCTGAGCATGGCGGTCAGATATTCGACGGGATAATGGGCTTTGAGAAAAGCGGTTTGGCAGGTCACTTTGGCGTAGTCGGCGGCGTGGCTTTTATTGAAACCGTAGCGGGCGAAGAATTCGATATCGTTCCAAATCGCTTCACACACTTCGCGGCTATAGCCTTGGGCCATGGCGCCGTCGGTGAACTTGATGCGATGTTCATCGATCAGTTTTTTCTTCTTTTTGGAGACCGCTTTACGGATCATATCGGCTTCGCCGGGTTCGTAGCCAGCGAAACTGCTGGCGACACGGATAATCTGTTCTTGGTAGACACAGATACCGTAGGTGTCGCCCCAAATCGATTCAAGGTCAGGATGGTGGTAGACGACCTCTTCTTCGCCGTGCATGCGTTTGATGTAGGAGGGGATGTTTTCCATCGGGCCGGGGCGGTAGAGGGAGATGGCGGCGATGATGTGGTCGAAGCGGCTGGGGCGCATATCCATCATGAGACGGCGCATACCAGCCCCTTCAACTTGGAAGACGCCGGCGACTTCGCCGCGGGCGAGCATATCGAAGAGGGCTTCCGGTTTTTTAGTGGGGTCGGGGCCGACGTGGCCGGCGTCGTAGGGGATGTTGTCCATGGTGTAGATGGTGCCATACCGTTGTTCGATGAGGCGGGCGGCGCGGCGCATGACGGTGAGGGTACTGAGGCCGAGGAAGTCGACTTTGAGGAGGCCGATTGATTCGACGATTTCCATGGGCCATTGGGTGACGCGGTCGACGCCGCCGAGGCCGGCGTCACCGCTGGTGGGGCGGTTGAGGGGGACGTATTCGACGAGAGGTTGGTCGGAGATGATGACGCCGGCGGCGTGGCTAGAGGCGTGGCGGGTGATGCCTTCGAGGCGGCGGGCGGTGTCGAGAAGTTGTTTGACCATCTCTTCGTTTTTATATTTTTCGAGCAGTTCGGCGGAGTAGAATTCATGGTCGTTGTCGAGGACGTTGTCGATTTTGACCGGTTTACCGGGGATAGCAGGGACCATGCGGGCGAGGGCGTCGACATCGGGGAGGGGGACATCGAGGGCGCGGCCGACGTCGCGGATGGCGGCGCGGGCGCCCATGGTACCGAAGGTGATGATTTGGGCGACTTTTTCGTTGCCGTAGCGGCGCATGGCGTATTCGACCATGAGGTGGCGGACGTCATCGGGGTAGTCGAGGTCGATATCGGGCATGGAGACGCGGCCGGGGTTGAGGAAGCGTTCGAAGATGAGGCCGTTGGCGATGGGGTCGATGCTGGTGATGCCGAGGGTGTAGGCGACGACGGAGCCGGCGCCGGAGCCGCGGACGTTCCACCAGATGTCGTTTCGTTTCCATTCATCGTAGCTGTTATAGGGGTGGGGGTCGCGGTGTTTTTCCCACCATTCGTCGGTACGGGCGGCGAATTCGCACAGGTCCCAGACGATGAGGAAGTAGGTTTCGAAGCCCATGCGGCCGATGATGCCGAGTTCATGTTCGAGGCGGGCGCGGAGTTGTTCGTCGTGGGTGGCGCGGTTGGCGCCGTAGCGGTGGATGAGGCCTTTTTCGCAGAGGTGGCGGAGGTAGGTGGCCGAGGTGTGCCCGTCGGGGACTTCAAAGATAGGGAGGTGATATCCTTCGGAGTCGAGGTTGACATCACACATTTCGGCGATAAGGAGGCTGTTTTCGAGGGCACCGGGGATGTCGCCAAAGAGGGCGGCCATTTCGGCGTACGATTTGAGATAATATTCTTGGTCGGAGAAGCGGAGGCGTTTGGGGTTGTCGACCGTGGTGCTGGTTTGGATGCAGAGCAGGACATCGTGGGAAGTGGCATCATCGGGACGGGTATAGTGGACATCATTGGTGGCGAGGAAGCGGAGGTTATAGCGGGGGGCCATGTCGACGAGCGCTTTGTTGACTTCGGTGAGTTCCGGGATGCTATGTTCTTGGAGTTCGACGAAGAAGCGGTCTGGGCCGAAGATGTCGAGATATTCGCCCATGAGGGTGTGGGCGGCGTCCATATTGCCGTTCATGATGGCTTGGGGGATTTTGGCGGCGAGACAGCCGGTGGTGGCGATTACTCCTTCGCTGTGGCGATTGAGGAAGTCGTGGTCGACGCGGGGTTTGTAGTAGTAGCCATCGAGTTGGGAAGAGGTGGCGATTTGGAGGAGGTTGAGGTAGCCGGTTTGGTTTTGGGCGAGGAGGAGCATGTGGAAGCGGTTTTTGTCGTAGTTGGGGTCGCGGTCGGTCATGCCGCGGGTGGAGATGTAGGTTTCGAGACCGATAATCGGTTTGATGCCCCCGTTTTTGCAGGCACGGTAGAAGGGCATGGTGCCGTACATGGCACCATGATCAGTGAGGGCGATGGCGGGTTGGTTGAGCTCTTTGGCGTATTCGACGAGTTCGTCGATACGGCTAAGGCCATCGAGGAGGGAGAATTCACTATGAACGTGTAAATGGACAAAAGGTTTGTGTTCACTCATACCGTGATTTGTTCCTAACTGTATCAGCCGTTCGATGGCATCTTCCCGGAAGGTTGGTGAAAGGGGGGAGATTTATACTAACCTTCCGGGAAGATTTGATCTACTGAGTATCAATTTTTCGGATAGACATGGGTTTTGTTGTAATGCCCCACATGAAGGTTTATTATAGCATAAAATGGGGTAGAAGGGAGGGGGATTTGGTAATTTTTGTGTTATACTGTTAATGAAAATATTATTGGTACAGTGGACGATTGTACTGGAGAACAAGAATGAATTGGAAGGAAGTGCAAGCACATCCGGCATTACAAGATTTGCCGTTTAAAATTGAGTTAAATGAGTATGGTAATATTATGATGACACCTGCTTCTAATAAGCATGGGAATATTCAAGCGAAGATTTTGCGTATTTTATTTAATTTGATGAAAGAAGGGGATGCTTTGGTTGAATGTTCAGTGGCGACCGTTAAGGGGGTGAAGGTGGCGGATGTGGCTTGGGGGAGTGATGAATTTATAGCTGTTTATGGTTTTGAAACACCGTATCAAAAAGCGCCGGAGTTGTGTGTTGAGGTTGTATCTCCCTCTAATTCTGAGCGGGAGATGCAGGAAAAGATCGCTTTGTATTTGGGGAAGGGGGCGTGGGAGGTGTGGGTTTGTGCTGAATCGGGTGTGGTTCAGTTTTATAGTTATGAGGGGGAAATGGGGGGTTCGGTGTTGTTTCCGGATTTCCCGCAGAGGGTTTGAGTTTGGGAAGGGATGATTGACTTCTGGTAAGTAATACATCGCCTTTGACAAATCTAGCTCAACTAGATATGTTGGATTTATTACCAATGGAACATTTTATTTTGCGGTTGGTTGCATTAATTGCCAATATAATTTGTCGAGAATATCTAGATAGGTGTTTTCTTGAGGTTGTCGACACCGGATGTAGGCAGAATGATTTTTGGTAACAATGAAGAGAGATTCCATTTTGCCGCGTTTTTTGGATGGGCCTTTATTATAATAATCATCTATCACTCTTTGCGTACCTTTTGGGCTGTTAATGAATTCAATACATGTATTTAAATCGATATCGAGAGAGATGATTTCAGTTTTATTGGCATTGCTTTCAACCCATACATCATATTGAGCTGTGAAATCAATCTTTTGATAGGCACGAAGATAATAAGCATACCCATGAAACCCACTTTGCCGTAGGCAAATTCCACGGCAGTCATCATTTTGCACGGCCGTGCGTAAATCTTTCAGAATATCGTTTATCCATTGTTGATGAGTTCTTAGGCCTAAAGAAGGGTAGGGAAGCTTTTGCATTAGAAGTTATTTTTCTTCGGTTACCATCAATTGAATCCGAACCATATCGCCAACCTTGATTTCGCCACCGACGAGGACTTGGGTCATGACGCCGATGGGTTGGCCGGCGAGGCCGGCTTTGGCTTGGGCGGATTCGAGGCGGGAGCAGCCGTCGCGGGGGCCGATGATTTTGAGTTGGGTGGGGCCGAGGGTGATGATGGTGCCTTGGGGGAGGGTGTCGAGGTCGATGCCGGTGACGGTGATTTGTTCGCCGAAGGCGCCGGGGGTGATGTCGTAGCCACGGGCGTCCATCTCGGCCAGCCAGCGGTCGGAGAGGATGTTGATTTGGCGGCGGGGGTTGCGGCCCGCTTTGTGGTCCCCTTCGATGCCGTAATCAGCGCGGAGGGTGACGGATTGGGCCGGGATGCGGTGGAAGGCGTCGGCGTGGCCTTCCGGGTATTGATGGTTACGGGGTTGGTAGACGATATGGGTGATATGTGGGTACATGATGGGGGTCCTTTTGAAAAAAAAGCGCGATTTAGGTTTAAGTAAATCGCGCTGAAGGGGTGATGTTTAAAGTTCCGCTCGGGGAGGGTTATTCAGGAAGGGTGTGACAAACTTTAGACGTCGATGGGGTTGCTGAGGATGGCGACGAGGAGGTCGATGGAACCTTGGACATCGTTGATGTTGGTCATTTCGCTGACGGTGTGGAGGTGACGGCAAGGGATGGAGATACAGCCAGCAGCAGCGCCGGGGCCAGCGATTTGGATGGAGCGGGCATCGGTGGAGCCGCCGAGTAAGACCTCGAGTTGGTAAGGGATGTCCGCTTCTTCGGCACGTTGGCGCATGATTTTGACGAGGCCAGCGTGGGAGATCATGCCAGAATCTTTGACTTTGATGGCGGTGCCTTGGCCGAGTTCGACGGCCATGGTGCGGGCGCCGGGGGTGTCACCCGTTGAGGTTACATCGAGGGCGATACCGACATCAGGGAGGATATGGTTGGCAGCGGCTTGGGCGCCACGGGTACCGACTTCTTCTTGGGTACTGAAGACGAAGTAGACATCGTGGGGGGTATCTTTCAGCTTTTTCATCGCTTCGATGGCGACGACACAGCCGATACGGTCATCGAGACTTTTAGCGATGTAATAGTCACCTTGGACGACGAGGGGGCGGTGGAAGCCAGCGGCTTGACCGACTTCGATGGGGCAATTTTCTTTGCTGGTGGCACCGACATCGATGTAATGTTTGCTGAGAGGGTGGATATTTTCAATGGATTCGAGACGTTCGGAGTTGATGGCGCCGATAGTGCCATCGGCGAATTGGACGCGGTTACCCATGAGGGTATGGGGGCGAACGCCACCGATATTGGTGAAGCGTAAGAACCCTTTTTCGGTGACATGGGTGACCATGAGGCCAATTTCATCCATGTGGGCGGCGATCATCACTTTCAGGCCGGAGCCATCCCCTTTTTTGAGGGCGATGAGGTTGCCCATGGTATCGACCGAGATTTCATCGGCATATGGTTCAATTTCGGGGCGAATGAGGTCGCGCATACCATCTTCAAAACCAGAAGGACCAAAAGCTTCTACTAATTTTTTGACTAAATCGTTCATGACAGTTCCTGTTATCGGCGTGGGAGCCAGCTAATTATTTGGTAAACAAAGATTATTGCAAATTAATGATTAATCAGTTTGGATGACATCACGGGTTAAGCCGCGCAAGGAGGCGTCGGCTAATTTGACCATATTGGCGTAATCTTGCAAGCTAATCATCATATTAGGTGTATGGGCATAACGGCCAGGGAGACCGATGGTGACAGTGGGGGTAGGGCCAGTGGCGCGTTGGATAGCGCCGGCATTGGTGCCGCCGCCACCGGGTTGGCGAATTTGGACGGGGAGTCCTTCTTTTTCGCCTGTTTTGAGGATGTGGGCGACGAGGCGGGGGTCGTGGAAGGTGTAGGCATCCATGACGTAGACGCCGGGGCCTTGGCCGAGGGAAAGGTTGGTGCTGACATCTTCGTCATAGGGGATATCGAGGGCGGGGGTGCATTCGAGGACGAGGGCGACATCTGGTTTGACGGCGTAAGCGGCGACTTCGGCGCCACGGAGGCCGACCTCTTCTTGGACGGAGAAGACGGCGTGGAGGTCAAAGGGGAAAGGTTCGCCACGGAGGAGTTCGACGAGGACGGCACAGCCGGCACGGTCGTCGAACGCTTTGCCCATAGCGATATCGCCCATTTCGCGATATTCGGAGACGAAGGCGACACGGTCACCGACATTGACCTTGCGGACGCTCTCTTTTTTACTGGCACCGATATCGATACGTAAGCTATCGGCACGGGGGACGGAGCGGCGTTCGCTAGTGCGGGAGAGGTGGATGGCTTTGAGGCCAATCACGCCGCGAATCTTTTTGGCTCCGATTTGGACGACTTTGCCAGGGAGGGTGCGGTCGTTGATGCCACCAATATTGAGAAAGTTGAGTGAGCCGTCACGGTCAATTTGGGTGACGAGCATGCCGATTTCATCCATGTGGGCGTCGACCATCACGCGTAAATCGGACTCACCGGTGCCCTTTTTGAGGGCGAAGAGATTGCCCATGGTATCGACGTGCCATTCATCGACATGGTCAGCGATGAGGTCACGAATGAGAGCGCGGACTTCATGTTCGGCTCCGGAGACACCTACGGCTTCAGTTAATTGTTGTAGTAGTTCATTCATAATATGCTCCAGTGGGGGCTGGTGGGTGTTAATGGTAGATTAAGCAGTATCAGCCAGCATGCTGTCGGCTAGTTTATCTAAAAAGGTTTCATCGAGATTGGTGATGAATTGGGCCATAAGGCGGCCGGCGCGGCCAATATCGCGGGTGTCGATTGTTTCGACGACGGTGTGCATGTAGCGAATGGGGAGGCCGACGAGGCCGGTGGGGACACCAGCGCGGGCGACTTGGATGCCGTAAGCGTCGGTACCGCTGGCACGGCCATGGAGGTCGAGTTCCGTTTTGAGTTCGAGTTCTTTGGCTGCTTCTTGGAGGGCGTTGAGGATACCGGGGTGGACGTTGACGCCGAGGCCGAGGGGGACGCAGGTGCCGAGGTCGAAGAGGGGGAGGGGGCCGCCGCTGGTGCCGGGGGCGTTGGCGAAGGTGACATCGATGGCGAGGGCGGCGTCTGGTTTTTGGGAGAAGGCGGTGGTGTAGGCGCCGAGGAGGCGGGTTTCTTCTTGGACAGTGGCGACGGCGACGACATCCCAATGGTGGAGGCGGTTTTGGAGTTCATGAAGGGTGGCGGTGACGGCGGTGACTGAAGCGCGGTTATCGATTGATTTGCCGGCGGCGACAGAGCCCATTAAAGATTGGAGTTCTTGGTCGAAGGTGACGTAATCACCGATGGTGACTTGTTGTTGAAGATTTTCGTAGGAGAGACCGGTATCGACGAAAAAGTCATTCATTTCATAGGCATTGCTTTGGCGAGAGTCGGGGAGCCAGCTAGAGGGGACGGCGGAGATGATGCCGGGGAGGGGGGAATCTGGGGCTTGGGGGCCGGTGGCGTGGACGAGGACACGTTGGGCATAGAGTTGGCGGACATCGATACCACCGAGGTTAGTGATGCGGAGGAAGCCATTGCCATGTTTTTCGACGATTTGGTTGACCATGAGGCCGATTTCGTCCATGTGGGCGGCGAGGAGGATGCGGGGCCGAGGTTCGGGGCCGTTGCCTTTTTTGACAGCGATGACACTGCCGAGGCGGTCAGTGATAATTTCATCGGTGTAGGGGGCCCAAAGATCCTGAATAGTTTGGCTAATTGTGCCTTCGAAACCTGAGGGGCTAGGGGTTTCGCTTAGTTGTTTCAATATTTTGAAGAGATCCATAGTTTAGCTCACTTTATGGTGTTGTGGGTGTCGTATCAATGGTAATGACAATAATAGGGGTAGGTGTTTCCGGCACCGGTGTATCAGAGGGGACCGGGCTAGGGGTTTCTGTAGGTGTAAGAGTTGCTGTGGCTGTATTTTCTGGGGTAGGTGTAAGAGAGGGTGTAGGGGTGAGAGAGGGTGTGAGGGAAGGGGTAGGGGTATGTGTTGCCGTTGGTTCAGAAGTTGGCGTATTGGTTGCTGTAGCGATTGTTGGTGGGGTGGTGGGTGTGAGAGAGGGGGTGGGGGTGCTAGTCATGGGTGTTAAGGTTGGTGTATTGGTTGGTGTGGGGGTAGCTGTATCTGTTGGAGGGAGTGTTGGTGGGGTAAATTGAGTGGGGGTATTGGCTAGAGTGGGGGTGGGGCCAGTAGGGGTAGGCGTGCTTGTAGGCACCGAGGTAACGGATGCAGGTGGTGTTATTGTTATCAGTGGGGTTGTGGTTGTTGCTAGCGGGACAATGGTTGTTGGAACCAAAGTAGCTACTATAGGCTCAGGGGCCAATGAGTAGGTGATAAAGGCTAAGCAATAACATGGAATTGTCATCAATATGATGCCTAGTAAAAGAATATATGTCTGCCGACGTGAACGCATATCAGCTCAAAGATAATAAAAATAAGGGTGGCAGATAGGTATTTTTAGGGTGCCACGAAAGATACCAAAGATTGGTATGTAGATAGGATGATAAATGACATCGGCAAAAAATGCAATTTTCTGCCATAATTGGTCGGTCAAAGGTCATAATTGTATACCTAATTAGGCTATGTTATAATGAGGTTGTCATAAAAAGGTAAGAATTCAGTAAGCGTCAGGTAAATGAGCTTACATCAATTTAGGAACAGTAATCGATGTTTTTTGAACTGTGGGGCGCAAACGAACTCCCTAACATTATTTGGCCAGAGCGAACCAGTGCTTACCTTTTGCTAATTGTTTATTTAGTGCCGTTATTGTATGCATTATTTTATTATCGGAACCAAACAAGTCGTTCTATTGTAACGCGATTAGCGCGTCGACGCTGGCCTTTGGTGGTTTTGTTAGCGGTTTTGGCGTTTGTGGCGGGGCAAGTGGCGTTGGTGTCGTTCACGCCCAATAATCAGTTATCCCCATTGGGTTTGGCGCAGAATCCGGTGGTAACGATAGCGCCATTGGGTTCGGTGCCATTGTTGATGGCGGCGGCGTTGTTGAATCCGATAGCGGCGATGTTGGTAGGGTTTAGTGGGAGTTTGGGGCGGGTTTTATGGCAATCACATCAGATTTTTGATTTGTTTCATTTACCATTGGCGACATTGTTAGCGGCGGCGTGGTTGCAACAGAATTATCGGGGGCGGGTGTATACGGCGTTGCGGCAGCCATTGGTGGTGGGGACGATTGTTTATTTTTTTATATTGCCGTTCATTATTTTAGCTAATTTTGCGTATACGCCATTGGTTAGCAATTTATATGAGTCGGTTGATTTGGCGTTATCAACGACAGGGGCGACGTTGGTGCCATTGCTGATTGAGGGGGTAGCGGCCGGTTTGTTGTTGAGCCTGTTCTTTTTAATTGCGCCGACGTGGCGGCCGCGGGTGGGGCGGTTGGTACCATCCCCATCGAGCCGGAGTTTGAGTCGGCGGTTGTTAGTTAATTTTGTATTGGTAGCGATTCCGATATTGGTGATTTTGATATTGGCTGTGTTTAATTTAACGATTTATATTTCGACGCAGTTGATTATTAATCAGGTAGCACATGATGCGGACACGGTGGCGGAGCAGATTCCGAATTATCGGACGTACCGGCAAAATTTATTGATGGAGTATAGTGATTATACGCCGTTACGTAGTGCGAATGAAGAGCAGGTTAAGACGGCGTTGAGTCGGATTTTTCGGACGGGAGATTTATTTCGGCGGGTTGTTTTAGTGGATGCGGAGGGGGAAGTTGTCGCTTTTTTTCCACAGGATGTTGATGATGTGACGCTAACACCATCGGAGGCGTCGTTATTGGGGCGGGCGTTGGGGGCTGGGGTGCCGTCGGTGACGACGGCGCAGACGACGGCGGAGGAGGCGCATATATTGAGTTTTGTATCGCCGGTATTTAATGATGAGCGTGAGCCGGTGGGGGCGTTGATTGGGCGGGTTCCGGAGATTTCGTTGGATAGTTTGATTGTGGGGTTGCAGGGGAGTGTGGGGGCTGGCCGAGGGTTTATCATTGATGAGAATGAGCAAGTGATTGCGCATCCAGATAAAAGTTTGTTGCGCAAGTTGTGGTCTACTGAAACGATTCAGCAGAGGTTAATTAATACAGATAGTGCGTATGGGTTAGCGTATGAGAGTCGATCGCCAGAGACGAACGCGCGGGAGTTGGTTTATATTCGGGAAGGGAGTGATGAGCATCCGTGGACGGTGGTGATTACAGTACCGTATGTGGTGATTACGCGGTTGGCATTGCAGATTGGAACCCCGTTAACGTTGGTGTTAATTAGTGCGGTCATTGCTTTTGCATTGACATTGATGACATTGAGCCGCTCGGTGACGGAGCCGATACAGCAGTTGGCACATGCGACACAGCGGATTGCTAGTGGTAGTTTAAATATACCGGTTAATACGACGGGTAATGATGAGATTGGGCAGTTGGGACAATCGTTTGAAGCGATGCAGAGGGCATTGCGGCGACGGCTGGATGAGTTGTCCTTGTTAGTTAATGTTAGTCAGCATGTTTCGGGGAGTTTGAATATGAATGCGGGAATGCCAGCTATTTTGCAAGGTGTTATTCGAGGGACGGGGGCGTCTGGGGTGCGGGCGGTGTTGATTAACCCGAGTGGCAATACACCGATTATTTTTTATCAGGGGCCGGCCAATGATCGGATGCCAGCGTTTGATCGGTTATTGATGAACCATGTACGTTTACAGAGAGAGATTTTTGCGCAAAATCGGAATGAAGTGAAGCGGGCGTTGCAATTAGATGTGACGATATCATCACCATTTTATTCGTTTGTAGCCATCGGGCTATTTCATCGGAACCGGTATCAAGGTTTATTTTGGCTGGCGTATACACAGCCACATGCGATTACAGCAACGGAGCGGGATGTGGTGCGGACGTTGGCCAATCAGGCATCGATTTTGGTAGAGAATGATCGGTTGTATACGAGTGCGAGCAGTGGGCGGCGGCGATTGGCAGCTGTTTTGGCGAGCACGGCTGATGCAGTAATTGTGACTGATTCTACGGATCGGATTTTGTTGGTTAATCCGGCGATGGAAGAGGCATTTAACCTCAAGTCGAGTGATGCGGTGGGCGCTGATGTGCGCACGGTTATTCATGATGACAATTTCTTGCAAGCGTTAACAACCCATACGAAGCGGGTGCGGATTGAGGTATTGAGTGATAGTAAACGGACATTTACGGCTCATGCGGCACCGATTATTGCGAGTGATGGGCAGGCGTTGGGGCGGGTGGTGGTCTTGCATGATATTACGAAGTTAAAAGAGATTGATCAGATGAAATCGGAGTTTGTATCGACGGTGTCGCATGATTTGCGAGGGCCGTTATCGTTTATGCGGGGGTACACGACGATGTTGCCGATGGTGGGGGAGATTAATAACAAGCAAGAAGAGTATATCAACAAGATTATTACGGGTATTGACCAGATGACGACGTTGGTTAATGATTTGTTGGATCTGGGGCGTATCGAATCGGGGATGGAGTTGGAGTTGGGAATTATTCGGTTCCAGAACTTATTACGGTATATTGCGACGGATTATGAACAGCCGGCGGAAAATGCAGGGTTGCGTTTGGTGGTTGAAGCGGTTGATGATTTATCACCGGTGCAAGGGGATATTGGTTTAATTCGGCAGGCGATATCGAATTTAGTGGGGAATGCGGTCAAATATGCGCCCAATAGTGGTGATTTGATTTTGAGGGCCGTGGAAGAAGATGAGATGGTGGTGATTAGCATTAATGATCAGGGCCCAGGTATTCCAGAAGAGGCGCAAAAGCGACTGTTTGAACGTTTTTATCGGGTTAAGGCACGGCAAAATGCGTCGGTTAAGGGGTCGGGGTTAGGGTTAGCGATTGTGCGGTCGATTGCGGAGCGGCATGGTGGGGATGCGTGGTATGAGACGAATGAAGATGGGGGTAGCAGTTTCTTTTTGAAGTTCCCGTTCCAGCCGCCAGTACCGACGCCGCAAAATGAGGATTAGATAAGAGAAGGGGGGGAGAGGCAACTTGGGAGGGGGAAAAGGCGTATAGGGGGTGTGGCTGAACAGGCTTTGTGATTGTTTTGATGTAATATGAGGATGTTCTAGCCTAGGTATAAATTATCGGAATTATCTAAATAGAAAGGATAAAGCAGATGTCTGATTTAAAAAAACAAGAACAAAGCCGGGTTAATCGGCGCGAATTTTTGAAGGTAGCGGGGTTAACGGCGATGGCGGCGACAGCGACGGGGACGGGGGCGGCCGTGGTGCAACAGAAATTAAAAGATCCGACAACAGTGGCCTCGGCCATCCCCCCATCGTTACCTATTTTGCAGAACCCTGTGGGCGCGAATCCGCAGATTGGTGATTTGTTGACGCGGGTGACGGCGTTACAAGCGGAAAATATGCAGTTGCGGGCGCAATTGAATCAGACGCAAACGAGTTTGACGACGTGGCAGAAGAGTAGTAGTGATCATTCGCAGACGACGCAGACGTTACAGATTGAGTTGAATGATGCGTATGTACAGTTGGGGGTATTGAGCGGGTTATTATCGTTGTATGAGCGGTTAGATAACACCAATTTTGATGAGACGGTAGTGGCGGGGTTGACGACGGTTAATGATGCGATTGCGGCGTGGCAGGAGCTGGTGCCGGATGTGGATGAAGCGTTGGTGGCGGGGCATACGGCATTGAACAATTTGGAGGCACATTTGCCTAGTTTGCAGACAGGGGTGAGTTGGTTGGATGGGATTGTGACTCATTTAGAGACGTATATGCAGAATATTGAGACGGCGTTGGCGGCGGCGGTGGAGGTGACGGCGCCGATTGTGGATATGATTCAGCAATGGTTTACGCAGGTATTGGATTGGTTGCCATTTGGTTTGGGGCAGCAAGCGAAAGGGATTATGGGTGGGGTGACGGCGTTGTTGGGGGTGATTCCGAGCGTGACGCAAGGGTTGAAGCGGAATATTAGTCAACCGTTGCGGATATGGTTGGGTTCGGATGAGGAGGAAGGGACGCCGTTGCAGCGGGATATTGTGACGCCGTTGCGGACGAAGAGTTTGATGAAGGCGAAGTCGGCGGTGGTGCAGGGAACGGCCGTTAGTGAGACATATAAAAGCTCCTTAGCAGATCCGGTGGCGGCGACGCAGTTGAGTCGGCAAGCGATTCAGGCGACGATTGCGCAGTATCGGGAGGTGCATGGGGTGTGATGTATGTGGGCGTTTGAGTTGAGAGTTGGTGCGGGGGATGTTTGGTGGATTTTGACGCGGATTTTGGGGATTTGACAGATTTTTTGGTGTTGGTGAAGTGAGAATGGGTGTTTGGTGGGGAGTCTGGCGATTTAATAAATCGCGCCACCTCGAGTGTGGCCGTGCTATGTTAAAAAACGACACTGTTTTTGATGGGAGGAGTTTTTGGGGGGGGAAGTGCTCAAAATGATGCTAAATTGGAGATTGTTTGGGTAGTGGCTATGTGTTTGTATCGATGGGGTTCGTTTGTATGGGGTGCTGGGTATTAAGAAAAATGTAGATGGTTGATGAAAAAGGGGAATTGGGGGGAGATTTGGTTTGGTATTTTTATTATTTTGGTTGATAATGATAAGAGGTTTAAGTAAATTTCCAGATAGTTTTTGCATAAATATAATCGCCTAGCAGAGGCGATTGGCAAGAAAAAGTGATAAAATCTTTTGGAAATTAACTTAATCAAATTGTAGTTGGTGACAGA
Source organism: Anaerolineae bacterium (assembly GCA_035459145.1). GTDB lineage: Bacteria > Chloroflexota > Anaerolineae > Promineifilales > Promineifilaceae > DATHYN01. Next base: position 59,848 of record DATHYN010000044.1, read on the forward strand.
TTGTGAAGTATAAGGAGTTCTGTTATGTATAAACGTAATCCGCTAGTGACGTATTTGATGCCGTTGCCGATGGTGATTGGGATGTCGTTGATGAAGGTGAAGCCAATTTCTCATTTTATGATGAGGAAGATGGCCGAGGGGGTCTTGAGTCCGGCGCAGAAAAGAAAAGCTTTTGCGGGTTATGAAGCGACTAAGCATGATGTGTTTGTGAGCACATATGCGAAAAGTGGGACGAATTGGATGATGCAGATCGCGCAACAGATCGCTTATTTAGGGGAGTGTGATTTCGATCATATTCATGATATGGTGCCATGGCCGGGGCCGCCCGTACCAACCTTTATTCCGTTGGAGAATGATGGGCCGCAGAAGAATGCGCCAACTAAGTTGCGAGTGATCAAATCCCATTTGGAGATGGAATATTTGCCCTATAATCCAGAAGCGAAATATATTGCTGTTTTGCGCGATCCTAAGGATTCGTTTGTGTCTGGTTACTATTTTGGGCATGAAATTATGAATGCGTCTGATTTTGTGTATTCGGTAGAAGAGTGGTTGATGTTCTACAAAGAGAATCGGAGTATGTTTGATTCGTGGGCGGCGCATACGGCTAGTTTTTGGGAGTGGCGTAATCGGGACAATGTGATGTTGATTACGTTTAAGGAGTTGAAAGAAGATTTAACGGATGCGGTACGGCGGGTGGCTCAATTTTTAGAGGTGGATTTAACGGAAGAGCAGTTAGCGAAGGTGGTGGAGAGGTCATCGTTTCGTTATATGAAGAAACATGCGGATAAATTTGCTTTTCCTGTGTTCACATTTTTGGGGATAAAAGATGAGGGGGCGGCGATTGTGCGTGAAGGGAAGCGGGGTGGCGCGGGTGGTTTGCTCAGTCGCGAGCAACAGCGTGAGATTGATGCGTTTTGCCAAGCTGAGTTAAAACGATTAGGGTCTGATTTTCCATATGAAACATATTTTGAGGTGGTTGAATGAGTAAGTATCAGTTACCGTCGGAGTTAGTGGCTCCAGATTATGCTGGGGGGTCGATTGCTAATGTGCCGGCGACCGTGGCTAAGTTAATGGGGGTGCCATTTGCGGGTTTGCCACCATTGCGTGAGCCGTTGTGGGCTGATATTGGGGAGGGGGTGAAGCGGGTGGTAGTGATTATTATTGATGCGTGGGGTTGGAATTTATTCCAGCGAGAGCAGGCGCGATTAGAGTCGTTGTTATCGCGGGCAAAGGTGGTGAGTCAGTTGACATCGGTCTTTCCCTCGACGACGGTGAATGCGTTATCCTGTTTATGGACAGGTTTGGCCCCGGCGCAACATGGGTTGGTGGGATTGCGCATTTTGATGCCGGAGCAGGGGGTTTTGGGGCAGATGTTGCAGTTAGGGCCTAATTTCACGAAAGTACCGGGTTCGTTGGTGACGGCAGGAGTTGAACCGGAGGCGTTTTTGACGGGGTTGGGGATGGCGGAGCAGTTAGCGGCGGGGGGGGTGCCGACGTATGCGTTTAAGGGGTGGGAGATTGTTGATTCGGCGTTGAGCAAGATGCATGGACGGGGGGTGGCGGGTAATTATGGGGCTTATTCATTTGCACATATGATGATGCAGGTGCGGACGTTGTTGGAGGAGAAGGCGGGGGAATCGTTGTATGCGTGTGCGTATTGGCCGATGGTGGATACGTTGAGTCATGAGTATGGGTGGGATGGTGAGGTAGTGGCGGCGGAGTTAGAGGCGTTGGTGGGGCAGATTGAGCGGATATTGTTAGATGGGGTGAGTGGTGCGGGGGGGGAGGGAACGGCCGTTTTTGTGGTGGCTGATCATGGTCAGATTGTTTTACCCCGAGAGCAGCGGTTATTTTTGCGTGAGCATCGGGCGTTGCAGGAGATGATGTTGATGCGGGCGGGGGGGGAGCCACGGACGTTATATGCGTATGCGCGTCAGGGACGGGTGGATGATATAATTGCGTATTGTGAGGCGCATTGGTCGGAGGGGATGTGGGCGTGGCCGACGGAGGCGGTATTAGCGGCGGGGTTGTTGGGGCCGAAGCCGTATGCGGCCGAGGCGGCGTTGCGTTTGGGGGATGTGGTGATATCGATGCGTGAGGGGTATGTGTTATTGAATCCAGATGAGGAGAAGAAGGCGGAAATTATGATGGGACGGCATGGTGGCTTAACGGCGGCGGAGATGGAAGTACCATTATTGGGTTTTCGATTAGATAGTTAAGTGCATTAAACTAAATATTGTCAACATTTATGTTTGAAAATGAGTCGTTTAATGCCGAGAAGTTGTTAAATTAGAAGTGGGTGATTTTTAGGTTAAACAACTTAAACTGGTAGATGGAGAATAAGATGAGTGATGGCAAGACAATGTTGAAGCGGGCGGTGATGACGGCGCGAGCGGGGAAGAAAGATGAGGCGCGACAGATGTTGGGCGCGATTTTGGCACGGAAGCCGCAGGGAGATTTGTTGACAGAAACGTTGTTTTGGTTGAGTGAGTTGAGTCGGTCGCCACGGGAGCGACATGGTTATTTGAAGAAGTTGTTACAGATTGAGCCGACGCATGCGCGAGGGCGTAAGCGGTGGCAAGAGTTACATGAACAGGCACGGCGGGCGGAGGCGCGTGAGCAACAGCAAGAAGAGCGTGATGAGGGGGGGAAGGGGAAGATTCGGGCGATTCGGCCGTTGAAGAAGTCGGAGGTGGCCGAGGAGGTGGCCGAGGAGCCGGCCGAGGCGGCGGGCCCGATTATTGATATGGATAAGCCGATGTGTCCCGAATGTAATCGACGGATGTTCTTTTTGGGGACAGGGCGGACGTTGATGTGTGATTATTGTAATTACAAATATGAGTTGCCCTTGCCGCCACGGCAAACGATACAGCAGTTGGTGGAAGATTTGAAGATGGTGCCCCAAGGGGATGAGGCACGGATTGGGATGGAAGGGGAGACGATGAGAACGTTTGGTTTGCATGATATGATTCAGAAGGGGCGAGCTGATTTGAAAGCGGGGAACCATGATGAGGCGTATTTTTACTTTACCCATTTATTGTTAAGTGGAGCGGGAACGTTAAAGGATCGGATAGAGGCGTGGTATGGGTTGAGCCAAGTGTGTGAAGATGCGGAAGAGATTCGGATCTGTTTGGATCAGGCGTTGGGGATTGATCCGGCGCATCCGGAGGCGCGGCGGGCGTTGGCGGTTTTGGAGGGGAGGTTGAAGGCCGAGCAGTTGATCGATAGTCATGGAGGAGTGGCAAGAGGGGAAGGGGGGACATTGGCGGGGCAAGCGGAGCAGATGGTGTGTCCACAATGTGCGGGGCGGATGAATTTTGCGGCGGATGAGCGGCAAACGTTGGTGTGTGAATTTTGTGGGTATGAGGAAGTGATGAGTGAGGCGGGGCCGGTGGGGCGGCATATGGGTGAGAAAGATTTTGTGGTGGCGATGGCGACGGCGAAAGGGCATCGGCCGCCGGTTGATATGCGTACATTTCAATGCCAATCGTGCGCGGTTGAGTTTGTTTTGGCGCCAGAGATGTTATCTTTGACATGTCCGTATTGCGATTCGGTGTATGTGACGGAGGCGGCGGAGACGGATGAGATTGTGCCACCGGATGGGTTGATTCCGTTTACGGTGCCGCAGGATAAAGCGGAGCGGGGGTGGTTGGCTTGGGTGAAGGGTGTGGGGATTGAGCCGAGTTATGTGAGTCCGTTAGTGGGGATTTATTTACCGGTATGGACGTTTGATATTAGTGGGCCATTGGTGTGGCGGGCGTTGATTTCACAGGGTGGTGGCGAGGCGGAGTGGCGGTCGGGGGAGCATTATGTGTTGTATGATGATTTATTGATACCGGCGTCGGACAAGTTAGCGGATGATTTGGTGCCCCATTTGGAGACGTTTAATTATGGGGAGTTGGTGACGTATGATGGGCGGTATTTGGCGGATTGGCCGGCCGAGCGTTATACACGAACGGTGGGGGATGCGTCATTATTAGCGCGCAAGAACATTATGAATGAGATGCGCAAGAGTTCGGCACGGTTGACGGGGACGAGTGGGGCGCAACAGTTTACGGTGCGGTCGCGCGGGGGGTTGTCGGTGGAGACGTATAAGCTTGTTTTGTTGCCGTTTTGGATGTTACATTACAAACAAGATGATGTGTTGTATGATGTGATCATTAATGGACAGACGGGGGAGGTGTTTGGGCAAAAGCCAAAAGGGTTGTTGGGGAAATTAGCGTCTTGGTTGTTTGGTTAGGGGTTAGTGGAGGGAGTTGTTGGGGTTGGAGAAGAAGTCGTTCATGACTTCGGTGATGATGCCCTCGGCCGCGGCCGTGGCGCATTGTTCACACATGAGGAAAAGACCATCTTCGGTATCACATTGGCAGGCAGGGCAAGTTGATTGCTCGCAGATGGGGCAAGTTTCGGCCGTATCGGTTTGTGTTTGGCAAGATTGGCAAGTTGTCATCGGAATCTCCTTGGTTTGAATCATCTCGAAAAAGACGCATGTGTATAAGTGTACCGTTTTTTGATGATGAAGTAAATTGTAAATTTGATGATTGTCGTCAAAATGGGTCTTGATTTCTATCGGGAATATATATCTGGATATATGGAGATAAGGGTTGAATTGAGAAATAATGGTTATAGGCGTTGCCCAAACTATCTGTAAGTTTGTAGGCAACCTATTATTACAGTAGATTTTGTAAAGGAGAAATTATCATAGAACCACAACGACAAATGAACTTAGGAACAAGAAGCACAGCAACAGCACCCGCGTATGTATCTAAGGATGAAAAGCGAGACACTGTTGACAAATTAAATGAGTTGATAGAAGCTAATCGAGGTTTGATTAAGGTATATAAGACGGCTATGGAGCGGTTAGAAAATGAGGCCAATATCAAGCTTTTGCAAGAGTGTGCAACTCAGCATGATTCTTATAGGGCCGAGTTGAGCAATTGTGTGGTTAGTTATGGTGGTGAGCCAGAGACAGGGGCGGATAATCATTTGGTAACGCGCGCTTGGATTACGTTGAAATCTTTGGTCAAAGATGGGGATGAGCCGATTCTACAGGAAGTGGCTGAAGATATGGAAACGTTAATTAAAGAGTATGGGGAGACGATGCAAACTGATTTACCGGACAAAGCGCGGGATTTGGTTCGGCGTCAGATGAGCGAGATGCGGGTGGAGCAGGAGAAGTTAGAGGGGTTAAGTGCGCTTGGGTAGCGTTTTCATTGAGGGGGGATGGGGGTTGGGAGTATGCTTAAATTGCCCATGAGAGGAAAAATTTAATAGCAATGATGAACTGTGGGCATATGCCCACTTTTTTGTTAGGATAGTAGGGTATTAAAATTTAGCTGGGTGGGCCTTATTGGAGAAAAAAAATGACACAATTTACGATTGTTCAAGAAGATGAAGCAACAGACCCGCAAGTGCAGGCGGTATATGATGAAATCAAGACGGAATTAGGTTTTGGAATGGTGCCTAATTTGTTTAAATCGATGGCACACCATCCTGGTTTTTTGTATGCGAATTGGAATAAGTTTCGGGCGGTGGTGTTGCAAGGCTCGCTGCCCCGGACGTTAAAAGAGATGATTGGGGTGGCGATTTCGCAAGCGAATGATAGCCAATATGCGTTGAATGTGCATTTACATGGGTTGTCAGCCTTGGGGATTAGTGAAGAGGTCTTAAAATTATTGGTGTCTGATTTTGAGAATTGTCCCTTGCCTGAGCGGGAAAAAGCGGTAATTAGTTTCGGTTTGAAAGCGGCGACCGATCCACATGGATTATCAGCGGCTGATTACGAAGGGTTATATCAGCAAGGTTTATCGAGTAAAGAGGTATTTGAGATATTAGCGACATCTAACTTGTTTACAGGTGTGAATCAGTATACAGATGCGATATCTTTGGAGATTGATGCGTTATAATGGCGTTGCCAAGTCGACTTGAAGGGCAAGATCCGGCCAAATTAGTGGAAACATCGCGGCGATTATTAGCTGATTTACAGGCTTTGTCGACGCGAATTGCGGCGGTTAATGAGATTGCGACCGCGATTAATCGGTCGTTGGATTTGAACCGTATTTTGCAAATTGTGGGGGAGCAGGCGAAATGGTTGCTTGATTTTGAGTATTGTAGTGTGACCTTGGTGGCAATGGAAGGGGAGGGGGTGGGGGCGAATGATGTATTATTGTTTGGGAGTGATGATTTAGCGCCTGATCGTGATGTTATAGAGCGGGCGTTGAAGAGTAAGCAGCCACAATTGGCTAAGGGGGAGATTGAGGATGGACGGTTGCGGGCGCAGATGGTATTGCCATTGGAGGCCGAGGGGGTGGCGTTAGGGAGTATTAATTTTGTGCGACATACGCAGAAGGCGTATACGCAGGAAGATTTGCGCATTGCTTATATGTTGGCCTTGCAATTGGCCTCGGCCATTCGGAACGCCCGTCGTTTTCATAAAATAGAGGATTTGTATGGTCAATTAGAGATATCGAAGAAAGCATCTGATGATTTGTTACGTAATGTGTTGCCGGAATCGGTAGCGGTGGAGTTGCGCGAGCATGGCAAAGTTGTGCCTGTTCATTATGAGATGGCGACCGTTTTGTTTACAGATTTCGTTGGTTTCACACCGATTGCGGCGATATTGCCGCCAGAAGAGTTGTTGCGTTTGTTAGATGATTGCTTTACCGAGTTTGATCATATTATTGAGCAGTATGGATTAGAGAAATTAAAGACGATTGGGGATAGTTATATGTGTGTGGCTGGGGTGCCGACGGCTCAGGCGACTCATGCGGTGAATGGTGTACGGGCCGCGTTAGCGATACAAGCGTATATGTTGTCATGGGCGGAAAAACAACAAGCACGCGGTTTACCAACATGGCAAACACGAATCGGATTACATTCAGGGTCATTGATTGCGGGGGTGATTGGTCAGAAGCGGTTTGCGTATGATGTGTGGGGAGACACAGTGAATACGGCGGCGCGGATTGAGAGCAATAGTCAGCCGGATGAGATTACGATTACAGAAGCGACCTATCAATTGGTACGTGATTATTTTGTGATTGAGTCACGAGGGGTGATTGATGTGAAAGGGAAGGGGGCGATGACGATTTATGCGGTTAAGGGAGAATTGGATCGAGTGTAATTTCTTGGGCGAGTTGGTCAAGGAATTGACGGAGGAAGGTGGTGCGACGTCTGGCTTCGGCGCGACCGGCTTCGGTTTGCATGGTATCGGCTAGGGTGAGGAGTTTGGTGTAGAAATGGTCGAGGCTTGATTCGAGGTCGTTGGGGGTGCGGGTGTGGCAGAAGGGGTCGGGGGAGGTGTAGAGGGGGCGGCCGAGGGCGCCGCCGACGGTGAAGCAGCGGGCGATGCCGATGGCGCCGAGGGCGTCGAGGCGGTCGGCGTCTTGGACGATTTTGGCTTCGAGGGTTTGGGGGGGGATTTGGGCGGAGAAGCTGTGGGCGGCAATGGCGTGGTTGATGGCGTCGATATAGTGGGTGGGGTAGTTGGCTTGGTGAAGGAAGGTGGTGGCGGCGTCAGCGGCGAGGCGAGAAGCTTGATGACGGTTGGGGGCGTCTTTGGGGAGGGTGACACAGTCGTGGAGCCAAGCGGCGGGGTAGATGATTTCGAGGCTGGCGGGGCTATTGGCGGTTAAATTTTGGGCATTGGCGACAACGCGTTGGATATGGGCGAGGTCATGGGAGGGGTCTTGGGCATGTTGGCGTTGGAGGAAATCTTGGAAGCGGGCGAACCAGAGAGGCCAGTTTAGTGATTGATTCATGGTTACCAACCGGCGGCGTTTTGGAGGATGATGTGGTAGCCATCGGGGTCGACGAAGGTGCGGCCTTTTTTATTCCAGTAGGGGTTATGGGCGGGGACGGGTTGGTGGCCGAGGCGGATGAGTTTATCAACGGCGGCTTGCCATTCATCTTTTTGGGGAAGGTAAAAGACGAGGAGATGTTCATCGGTGGGGGCTGGGGGGACGATGGTGCCGTGTTCGTGGGTAAATTCGAGGTGGTAGCAGAGGCCGGGGTGGCCGAGCATGAGGCCATCGAAGCCGTCGTGGTTTTCGAAGTGGCCGAGGACGGTGAAGCCGAGACCCTCACAGTAGAAGGGAGGGATAGCTTGGATATTATTGGTGGGGCGGGCAATGCGCAAGTGTACATTCATAGGATACCTCGATTTTTTGTGGAGAACTTCTAAGTAGAGTGTAAATGAAATAAGTTAGAGTAGAACATTTCACATGCTGTCAGATTATAAGTGGATTCCGGCCTGCGCCGGAATGACAGCGTTCTGGGTTATTTAGGTTACAGCCTACTTAAAACTCAATTGCTCTTTATTATAACCTGAGTTCGATAATGAATTAAACCTGTGGATGAGTTGGTTAATGTGTTGTTAGGGTAGATTTCTTGACTTCGTTCAATCCTTGATTTAGGGGTGAGACTTGTCAAGGGTTGGGCGGATTGAACTATGCTCGAAATGACGTTGAGAGGAGGGGGGGGAATTGTCGAACTCAGGTTATTATAACATTAGTTGCTAATTGAGGTGAAGGTTTTTATAATGAGAATATGTCATTGGAGATAATATTTGTTTTTGGATTGATTATATTGGCGATGGGAATGTTCGTGAGTGAACGGGTCCCATTTGATGTGGCGGCAGTTATTATTACGGGTTTGCTGTTGGTGACGGGTATTGTGTCGGTGGAGCAAGGGTTGTCTGGTTTTAGTAATGAGGCGACGATTACGATTGCGGCGATGTTTGTCTTAAGTGAAGGCGTGAGACGAACGGGTATATTGGAGGGGGTAGGGCGTTTTTTCTCAACGTTAGGGAGACGCAATTTTTGGTTAGGGTTGGGGGTGATGATGGGGGTTGTGGGGGTGATTTCAGCGTTTGTGAATAATACGGCCATAGTAGCTATTTTTATTCCGGTTGTATTGGGGGTGGCGAAAGAGATGGGTGTTAGCCCATCGAAGTTGTTGATGCCGATTTCATTTGCATCGATGTTTGGTGGGGTATGCACATTAATCGGGACGTCAACGAATTTGGTGGTGAGTAGTATTGCGGAAGCGCATGGGGTGGCGCCCTTTGCGATGTTTGAGATGGCACCATTGGGGCTTGTTTTTTTTGTAGTTGGGTTTGCCTATCTATTTTTTATTGGGGTGCGGTTGATACCGAATCGGCGGGGGGAGGGGGATTTGACGAGTAGTTTTGAGATGCATCAATATTTAACGGATGTAGTGGTGGAGGCTGACAACAAGAAGTTGGGGCAAACGGTGGGGGATGCGCAATTGGATGAGGCGTTAGATTTAGAGATTGTGCAGGTGTTTACGGCGAAGGAGGAGCAAGTGGCGATGCGGGAGCAACGGCCGTTACACCAAGGTGATATACTGCGTGTGGCCGGCAGTGCCAGCGAGATTGATAAGTTGGTAGCGCGTGAGGGAGTGACTTTAAAACCAACCAAAGAGTGGTATGATGTTGACTTTGAGCAGGGAATGGATGCGTTGGTGGAAGCGGTGGTGGCCCCAGAGTCATCGATTCCGGGACAGACAATCGGCGATGTTGATTTTATGAAGCGGTTTGGGGCGGCGGTATTGGCCATTCGGCGTAAAGGGGAGGTACAGCAAGATAAGTTGAAGGAGTTACGTTTATCGGGGGGAGATTCGTTGTTGTTAACGATGGAGCGGGAGCGCATTAAAGAGATACAGAATGATCCGGCGTTTGCGGTGGTGACAGAGATTGAGTTAACACGTTATCGGTATGATAAGCAGGTGATAGCGTTAGCGATTTTGGCTTTGGTGGTGTTGGTGGCGGCGTTTACGGCGATACCGATTGTGGTGACGTCGTTGTTAGGGGCGATTAGTTTGGTATTGACAGGTTGTTTGCAGAGTGAAGAGGTTTATGAAGCGATTAATTGGAAGGTGATTTTTTTGTTGGCGGGGATTTTGCCGTTGGGGATTGCGATGCAGGAGACGGGAGCGGCGGATTTGTTAGCGGATGGGTTATTGGGGACGGCGGGGCGGTGGGGGCCAACGGCCGTTATTTCTGCATTTTTTCTTGTAGCCATTTTATTGACATCAGTGATATCTAATCAGGCGACGGCGGCGTTGTTGGCGCCGATTGCGTTGCAGGCCGCGACGACGTTGGGGGTTGATGCGCGGCCGTTGTTGTTAGCGATTACGTTTGCGGCGTCATTGAGCTTTATGACACCGATTGGTTATCAGACGAATACACTTATTTATGGGCCAGGGCAATATAAGTTTACTGATTTTACCAAGGTGGGGTTGCCGTTAAATATTATATTTTGGTTGTTAGCGACCTTTTTGTTACCGATTTTATATCCGTTTTGAGGGTTTGATGTTGTTGGCTGGGTGGAAGTTGCGTTGGAGTTAGAGGTTGGTTTGATTAGGGTTGGTGGATTTTAACGCGGATTTTGGGGATTGGGGGGATTTTTTTGTGTTGGTGAAGTGAGGGGTGGGGGATGTTTGGGAGGTGAGTTTGTTGTTTGGCGGGTTTTAATGGCGTTCAAAATAGAAATTGGTTACGTAATTGTTAAATAGATAACAGTTTTTATGCGGATAAGCGGGTATGATGGGTTCAGTAAGTTATGGGAATGACTTGCATAAAATTGTTTCTTCCAAATTTTTTAGTTTATAGGTGCTTTATGTTGACACAATATTTTGATATTGTCCCCAACGGCAAATTACGCCATTAAGTTTCCCTCCCCTCGTTACGCTATGTAACAGGTGTGCGTTGGCTAAATCAGTACAGTTTTTATTTTGCTGATTGGTCTCCCCCTACACGCGCGCCGCCATCTGGGAGAGGGTCTAGTGCACCTACTCCCAGTGATTCCACAGTATTACACACGCAATCACAAATTATTCGTATTGGTACGCTAGTCCCTGACCCATTTGGGCTATGGTAACGTTTAGGGTCTTGGTATATGCTGGTTAGTGGCAACATGTCGGTTGCCATTCCCCGTGAAATTACCAAATGATGAATGTTCGGATAAAGCCGCTCGGTTTGGTCCATTAAGTTTTGGGGCGAAAACTTTTTGATAGTTAGGATTGTCATTGATGTTGCGTTGATGACAGAAGTGAGGCGAACTGTATGTTATTTAAAGAGAGTAAAGAAGATTTTGATTTGCGCGACGTGGTCAAATACAGCCGTGTACAAGGTTTATGGCGACTTTTGACTGGTTATCGGTGGTTGTATTTATCTGCGGCTGGTTGTTTGGGTGGGGCGGCGTTGGCGCAGACGGCCTTTTTCTATTTGTTGCGTTATGCGACGGATGAGGTGATGGGTCAGGAAGGGATGGGGGGGCAATTGCCGTGGTTGGCGGCCGCTTTTTTGGGCTTAGCGTTGTTTCAAGGGATGTTTACCTTCTTGAGTGGGCGTTGGGCGGCGGCGGCGGCCGAGCAGGGAACGAAGCGGTTGCGTGATTATTTATACGATCATTTGCAACGGTTATCGTTTAATTACCATGATCAGACATCAACAGGTGAACTGATTCAGCGGGTGACCTCGGATGTGGATACGATCCGTCGCTTTTATAGTGAAGAGGCGATTGGGTTTGGGCGTATTTTGTTCTTGGTGGTGGTTAATTTTATCGCTATGTTGAACTTAGATGTGCGCTTAACGTTGTATTCAACAGCGGTGGTACCAGTGGTATTGGTGGCGTCGATCTACTTTTTCTATGAGATTGAGCAGCGTTATCAGCTGGTGCAAGAGCAAGAGGCGAAGTTATCGACGACATTGCAAGAGAACTTGAACGGGATTCGTGTCGTGAAGGCGTTTGCGCGTCAGGATTATGAACAGAATAAGTTTGAGGTTGATAATCATGAGAAGTATGTGCGTGGTCGGCGATTGTTGTTGATGCATGCGTTGTATTGGCCGGTGACGGGCATTTTGGTTAATGGACAGTTGGCCGTGGGCTTGTTTATCGGAGCGATGATGGTGATTAACGGCGAGATTTCGGTGGGGACGTTTATGGCGTACATCGGGGTGTTTGGCTGGATGATGCATCCGATTCGGCAAGTGGGGCGTTTGATTACGCAGATGTCGATGGGGTTGGTATCGTTTGAGCGGATTGCGGGGATTTTGGCCGAGGTCAAAGAGCCGTTGCTAGATGGTACCCATCAGCCTGAAGGGTCGTTAAATGGTGCTGTCGCCTTTGATGAGTTGACGTTTGCGTATGAAGGTGGTGGGCAACCGGCATTGCAAGATATTAGTTTTGCGATTGAGCCGGGGCAAACGGTCGCATTGTTAGGGGCGACGGGGTCGGGTAAGACGACCTTGGTTAATTTGTTGCCCCGTTTTTATGAGTACACGGATGGTAGCATCACGTTGGATGGGGTGGAATTGAATCGGTATAGTCGTCATTTTTTACGGCGTGAGATTGGGATTGTACCGCAAGAGCCGTTTCTCTTTTCGCGGACGATACGGGACAACATTACGTATAGTTTGGCGCGTGAGGTGACGGATGAAGAGGTGGCGGCGGCGGCGCGGGCGGCGGCGGTGCATAATGTGATTTTGACCTTTCCACAGGGGTATAACACGTTAGTTGGAGAGAAAGGTGTGACCTTATCGGGTGGTCAAAAGCAGCGGATTACATTGGCGCGGACGTTTTTGAAAGATCCGAGCATCTTGATTTTGGATGATGCGACCTCATCGGTGGATACGGAGACGGAAGCGGAGATTCGGGCGGCGTTGGGGAGATTGATGGCTGGCCGGACGAGCTTTATTATTGCGCATCGGGTGCAGAGTGTGATGGGTGCTGATTTGATTTTGGTTTTGGATCAAGGGCGGATTGTGCAGAGGGGGACGCATGAGACGTTGTTGGCCGAGGCTGGTCCGTATCAGCGGATTCATGCGTTGCAATCGGAACTGGAAGATGAGTTATCGCTGGAGTTAGAAGGACAACCGGTGATGGCGTGGCAAACGAGTGGCCGACAGTTGCCGTTGGCTGGTGATTAATAGGAGAAAGATATGTCTGTGCAGACATTTGAAGAAGAAGAATTTGAAGGTGAATTCAACGGACAAACGATTTGGCGCATATTGAAGCAGGCGCGGCCGCATTGGCCTTTGTTGGTTGGATTTTTAGGCTTGATTACGTTGGTGGCGGTGGTGGAATCGTATATGACCTTCTTGCAGAAGCGGATTATCGATGAAGGGATTGCGCCGGCGGATACAGTGGCTTTACGTGGAGCGGTAATCGAGTACGGGGTTATGGTTCTGATATTGGCGGCTGGTGTATATGGTTTTATTTATTGTGCGGGCGTGTTAGGTGAGCGGGTGCGGTATGATTTGCGGCGTAAGTTGTTTAATCATTTGCAATCGTTGTCCTTTTCTTACTTTGATAAGACACCGGTAGGGTGGATTATGTCGCGGACGACGTCAGACACGGAGCGGATTGCCGATCTGGTGACGTGGGGATTGTTGGATGTGACGTGGGGGATTACGAGTATTGGTAGCGCGGCCGTATTTATGTTGCTGATTAATTGGCGCATGGCGTTGATTGTATTGGTGACGGTACCGATATTGGTGATTGTGGCGTCGGAGTTTAAGCGGCGGATATTGGCCGAGTATCGGACGGTGCGGAAGATTAACTCGCAGATCACGGGTGCTTATAATGAGAGCATTACGGGTGTGCGGGTGGTGAAATCGTTAGCGCGAGAAGAGGCGAATTTAGGTGAGTTTCAAGGGTTAACGGACACGATGTTCCGGGCGTCGTATCGGGCGAGTTGGTTATCAGCGTTGTTCTTGCCGTTGGTGCAGATGTTGAGTGCGTTTGCGGTGGCGGCGGTTGTTTGGTACGGTGGTTGGCAGGTGCAGTTAATGAATATGACGGTGGGTGATATTCAGGCATTTATTGGTTACATTACGTTTATGATGTGGCCGGTTTTGGAGATGGCGCGGGTGTATGCGCAGATGCAGCAGGCGATTGCGTCGGCCGAGCGGGTGTTTGCCTTGATTGATGCTGTGCCTGAAGTACGTGACCGTCAAACAGCGGTGGAACCAGTGAGTATGCGCGGTGAGATCCGGTTTGAGAAGGTGCAGTTTGCGTATGAAGCGGATAAACCTGTTTTGCGTGATTTTGATTTGACGATCAAAGAAGGTGAAACGATTGCGTTAGTGGGGCCAACCGGTAGTGGTAAATCGACGGTGATCAATCTGTTATGCCGTTTTTATGATCCGACAGCGGGTCGATTGACGATTAATGGACAAGATTATCGGGATTTGACCTTGCAAGGGATACATTCGCGACTAGGGATGGTGTTGCAGGTACCCCATCTGTTCTCGGGGACGGTGCGTGAGAATATCCGTTATGGTCGTTTAGAGGCGACGGATGAAGAGGTTGAAGCGGCGGCGCAGTTAGCGGGCGCGGAAACATTCATCAAGCGGTTATCGCATGGGTATGATGAAGAGGTGGGTGAAAGCGGGAATCGGTTATCGATGGGCCAGAAGCAGTTAATTAGTTTGGCGCGGGCGATTTTGGCCGACCCCGACATTTTCATCATGGACGAGGCGACAAGCTCGGTGGACACGTTGACGGAAGCGTTGATACAGCAAGGGATGGAACGGTTGATGCATGACCGGACAAGCTTGGTGATTGCGCATCGATTATCGACCATTCGGCGGGCGGATCGGATTTTGGTGATTGAGAATGGTCAGATAGCGGAGATGGGGACACATTCAGAGCTGTTGCGCCAACGGGGGCATTATTATCGGTTGTATACACAGCAGTTTAAGCAAGAGCAGGCGGCGACACGCTGGGATGAGACGATTGCGACAGGATTGCATCGGGGAGTAGCGGGCGCAGGTTAAAATGAGGGGGGGGAGCACGCATTTTTTGGCACAACAAGAACGATATAGGATAATAGTACTATTCATTAGTTAAGGTGGAATTATCATTTTTTAGGAGTGTGTGTTATGGATGCGACGTTTCAAGCGGCGTTACAGCCGGTGGTTGATGGTGTGATGAGTGAACATGGTGTGCCGGGAATGGTGATTGTGGCGCAACAACGGGGGCAGGCGCCACATTATTTTGTGACGGGGAGTGATGCACAAGGGAATCTGTTAACGAAAGATTATTTATTGCCAATTGCTTCGATTGGGAAGTTAGCGGTGGCGTTGGCTGTGTTGCGGTTGAAAGAGCGGGGGGATTTAGGGTTAGATGAGCCTTTAGGGGAGCATTTGGCTGAGGTGGTGGCGGCGCATCCTGGGTTGACGTTACGGACATTGTTGTGTCATACGAGTGGGTATCCATTTTATTATTCGTTTGAGGATTTTCCTTATACGGCTGATTTTACGTGGGAGCAGATGAAAGCGGCTTGTAAGCAGACGGAATTGGAGGTGGAGACGGGGAGCCGAGTGGGGTATAGTGAGTTGAATTGTATTTTGTTGGCGGCGGTGGTGGAAGAGAAGATGGGGATGGGGATATATGAGGCGTTGCAAACATTGGTGTTTAAGCCGTTGGGGATTGAGGCGTATTTGGGGATGTTGCCACCACGGCCAGTTGCTTATGTGATTAATGATGAATCGCCGTTAAATGGGACTCCGTTGGAGCAGTATAATTCCGATTTTCATCGTCAGTTAGAGAATCCATCGGATGGGATTATGACGACGGCGGAAGGGTCATTGAAGTTGGTGGGGGCGTTTATTGATGATGAGGGGGGCTTTTTGAGTGCGGCGACGTTGGCCGAGGCGCGGCGTAATCAGGTGGGGGATTTGGGTGGTGGTTTTATTGGGTTGATGGAGTGGCCGTGGTGTCCATGGGGGTTGGGGCCGCAGTTGGCGACAGAGGAGCCGCCGCATCCGGCGGCGGGTTCATTAAGTCATATGGGATTATCGGGGTGTTTGGCGTGGGCGTCACCGGCGATGGGTTTAACGTTGAGTGTACATGGGACGAAGGCGTTGACGAGCTGGTTTGGGACGTTAGAAAATGTGATGGGAGCGGCGATGATGGCGGTAATGGCGGACAGTAGTGGTTAATGTGCTGTTTCAAGGAGCAGATAAAAGGTACTACCGGGCAATGTTTCCTCGTCGTAGCCGGGGCTCTCGGCCCACAGCTTGCCGCCGTGAGCTTCGATGATGCCGCGGGCCATGGCGAGGCCGAGGCCGGGACCGCCCCCTTTGAATTTGATGGTGCCACTAGAATGGTTGGACACTTCGCCCGTTTGATAGAATTTAGTGAAGATGAGATCGAGGGAGTCGGGGGGGATGCCGATACCGGTATCTTGGATAGCGATTTGAACGGCCGATTTACCATCAAGCCGTGGATGGGCGTCAATAGATTGGCCGGTGATGGTGATCTGGCCGCCATCAGGGGTGTATTTGATCGCATTCATGAGCAGTTGGCGACCGACCATGAGCAACGCTTCGGGATCGCCATTGATTTCAGGCAGGGTAGAGAGGGTGTCATCGAGAGTGAGAGTGAGGATACGTTCGTGGAGGGAGTCGGTTAGTTCTTCGTGGAGGGTGGTGAAGAGGCGATGGAGGGGAAGTGGTTCGGGGTGCATTTCGAGGGAACGGCTATCGATTTTAATCATCATCAGCATGTTATTGACGATTTTGTGCATCCGTTTGGCGCCAGAGACGATACCAGAGACGAGATTGAGATGGTAATCGTTGGCGCGAATCGTTTTATCAGATTCGAGGAGTTGACTATAGCCTTGGAGGATGGTGATGGGTGTGCGGAGTTCGTGGGCGGTGACACCGATGAAGTCAGTTTTGGTTTTATCGAGGCGGGCGAGTTGGCCGTATGCTTCTTGGAGGTCAGCGGTACGGGCGGCGACCTCGGCCTCTAGTTGCTCGTTAAATTGACGGATTTGAGCATAGAGACGGGCGTTGTCGATGGCGATGGCGGCTTGGCGGCCGAGGCCGAGGAGGAATTCGAGGTCACCTTGTTCGAAACGGCCGTTGTCTTGGTCACGGTAGAGAGAGATAACGCCAATAATGGCGGTGCGGGCGCGAATGGGGGCCATCATCATGGATAAAGGTTCTTCTTTAGGGGTGCCGGCGACATGGGCACCGCGTTGGTCTTCTTCGGTATCGTGAACGATTTCGGCGACGCCGGTGGCGGCGACTTGGCCGGCGATGCCGTGACCGACAGAGACGGTATCTTGGCGGAATTGTTGGGCGTAGGGGCCGAGGGCGACGATGGCGTGGAGTTGGGGGGCATCATCATGTTCGCGGAGCCAGAGGATGGTGTGGGCGGCTTGGAAGAGGGTATGGGCGTGGTAGGCGATTCGTTCGAGGACGGTGCTGAGGTCGAGGGAGGCGAGGACATCTTCGCCGACTTGGGTGAGGGTGGTCATTTCGCGCGCTTGGCGTTGCGCTTGGGCGTAGAGGTGGGCGTTGGCTAAGGTGATGGCGACTTGGGCGGCGAACATGGTAGCGACGGTAACGGCTTCTTGTTCATAAGCATCGGATTGATCACGAGCGAGGGATAACATGCCCATAACGGCACCCTGATGAACAAGAGGGACGCCGAGCCAGGCGCCGGGGAGGGGGACGTCGTTGATGGTGCGCCATTGGGGATATTGGCTGACATTGTCGATGGTTAATGGTTGTTTTTGACGGTAGATGCGACCGAAGACGTCCCATTCGTTGTCGAAGTCGATGGGGAGGTGGTGGCCGAGGGGGTCGTCATCGTGGTTATAGCCACGGGTAGCGACAAAAATCAGTTTTTCTTGTTGCCAGAGAAGGAGGGCGCCGCGGTCAAAGGTAATGAGTTGGGCTAATTGGGCGAGGACTTGGGCGAGGACATCTTCTAAATCAAGGGTGCCGGTGAGGACTTGGCCGACTTGGTGGAGTGTTTCGGTGAGACGGCGGCGGGATTGTTCGGTGGCATATTGGGTGGCGTAGTGGGCGGCTTCTTGTTGGGCCGATTCGGTGCGGTAGAGGACTTCGAGATTTTGCAGTTTTTGGCTGTTTTGGTCGTTATAGACATCTTCTTTAAGGGCGTGGAACGCTTCGTGATGGGTGAGGGCGGTGGCGAAATCGCCAGCCAATTTATAGGCTTCGGTCAGGTAGAGATGGGCTTGAAAGGTGTACCGTTTGTGGTTGATTTCTTGGGCGATGGCGAGGGATTGTTCGAGATGGGAGATAGCTTCTTGATGGTTTTGTTGGAGAAGGTGGGTGCGGCCGATGAGTTTGAGTGCGTCGGCTTCGTGGCCGCGCCGCCCGGCGGCGCGGGCGAGGGTGAGGGCGTTGTTGAGATGGAGGAGGGCGTTATCTGGCTGTTCGAGGTGGAGGTAGGCTTCGCCGAGGGTGTTGGAGGCGGACAGTTCCATTCGTTCGTGGCCATGTTCACGGCTAACGGCGATGCTGGCTAAACCATGTTCGAGAGCGGCCTCGTAGTTGCCTTGAGAGACATGAAAGTAACTGATGTTATTGAGGGCCATGGCGATGCCATAGGTGTTGTCAACTTCTCGTTGGGCGGCAAGGCTACGTTCAAAATATTCGAGGGCGCGGTCATGTTGGCCCATGTCGTGGTAGCTGATACCGAGACCGGTGAGGGAGCGGCCGTAGGTGGACATATCACCTAGTTCTTCACTGAGATGTAGCTGTTTGAGTTGGTATTCGAGGGCGCTGGGGAGGTCGCCGAGGCGGCGATAGGTGACGCCGACGGTGCTGAGGATGTCGGTGAGGAGGTGTTTTTCTTGGTCGATTTTTTCGAGGATGGCGACCCCTTCGAGGGCGTAGGTGAGGGCATCGCCGTAGCGGGCGGATTGGGAGGCGTGCCACGAGAGGGCGCGGAGGGCGTGGGCTTGGCCGAGGTAGTAGGGTTGGCCCTCGTCAGCGGTTTTAGCCAGTTCGTACGCTTCTTGGCCCCAGATGATGGCTTGGTCACGATCACCATCGCGGGCGTCCCAGGAAAGTTTGTTTAAGATATCAACTTTTTCGATGGAAGAGGTGGCCGTGGATAAACTTGCCACCAGCGCCTCAAATTGTTCATTCATGGATGTATGATAGATGTTTATGGTGGATCATGCAAGAGGTTGGGGGATGTGGTTGGATTGTGTGGCGGGATATGATTTGCGGAGAATGAAAGAGGCAAAGGGTTGTTGTTGCCTTTGTCAATGTTGTTTTATGTAGATGGGGTGGTTGTGATAAGAAAATACGGAGGAATGGTAGTTGTTTTGATTGTGTTGTGGGGGAGGGGGAATTAGGCGGAGTTAAGCGGGGAGGACGTTATATGGTTTGGTGGGGAGGACGGCCCAGAAGACGCTACCAGGGAGATTTTCTTCATCGTAGCCATCACTTTCGGCCCAGAGGGCGCCGCCGTGGGCTTCAACGATACCGCGGGCGATGGCGAGGCCGAGGCCAGAGCCGCCCCCTTTGAATTTGACTTCACCACTGGAGTGGTGAGCGACTTCCCCGGTTTGATAGAATTTTTCAAAAATCAGTTCTAAGGATTCTTTGGGGATGCCGATACCGGTGTCACGGACGCCGATGGTGATACCAGGATGGCCGCCTAATTTGCTATGACGTTCGCTATATTCGCCGACGATTTCGATTGTGCCGCCATCGGGGGTGTATTTGATGCCGTTCATGAGAAGATGGCGCCAGACCATGAGCAAGGCTTCCAAATCTCCTTCGATTTCGGGCAAATTAGAGAGGCTGTCATCGATAACGAGATTCATGTTGCGGTCTTGGAGGGGGGTGTCTAGTTCTTCGGCTAACGCTTTGATGACGCGACGAACGGGTAATGGTTTAGGGTGGATTTCGAGAGAGCGGCTATCGATTTTAATCATCATTAACATGGTATTGACGATTTTGTGCATCCGTTTGGCGCCGGCGACGATACCTTGGACAAGATTGAGGTGGTATTCATTGGATTTGATGCTGTTATCATATTCCAATAGTTGGCTATAGCCTTGGAGGACGGTGATGGGGGTACGCAGTTCATGGGCGGTGACTTCGATGAAGTCAGATTTGGTGCGGTCAAGACGTTCAAGCTGTTGGTAGGCGACTTGGAGGTCAGCGGTACGAGCGGCGACCTCGGCCTCCAACTGTTCGTTAAAGCCACGAATTTGTTCATAAAGGCGGGCATTTTCGATAGCGATAGCGGCTTGACGGGCAAGCCCTTCGACAAAAGTTAACTCTTCTTGTTCGAAATGGCCCTTACGCATGAGGCGGTAGAGAGACATGACACCGATAACGCCGGTACGGCCACGAATGGGGACGACCATAATGGACATAGGGTCTTCTTCTTCGGGGGTGCCGGCGACATGTTGGCCCCGTTTATCGTCGCCGCGAACGATTTCAGCTTGGCCCGCGGTGGCGACTTGGCCGGCGATGCCATGGCCGAAGGGGATGACAGATTGTTGGAACTGTTGGGCGTATTCGCCGAGGGCGACGATAGCGCGGAGAACGGAATTGCCATTTTGTGTTTCTTGGAGCCAGAGGGTAGTGTGGTCAGCTTGGAACAGGCCGTGGGTATGGTGGCCGATACGGGCTAAAACATCTTTGAGTTCAAGTGTGGCGAGGACATCTTCAGCAACTTGGGTGAGGGTACGCATTTCCTCTGCTTGCCGTTGGAGCTGTTCATAGTAGCGGGCGTTGGTGAGGGTGATAGAGACTTGGGCGGCGAACATTTTGGCGAGAGTGATGGCTTCTTCTTCGTAGGGGAAATCACGGGTGAGGGAGAGAATGCCTTGGACGCGACCTTGATGAATAAGGGGGGCACCTAACCAAGCGCCTGGTTTACCTAAATATTCCCAATATTTTGTATCTTCGGGATTGGTTTCTTGTTTGGTAACAGGGTGGGCGGTGCGACAGACTTGGATGAGGAGGTCTTCGTCATCATCGAGATCGAGGTCAAGGGCTATTTGGACAGGGTCATCCTCTTCAGCGTAGCCTTGGGTAGCCACGAAAACGAAGCGGTCTCCTTGCCACCAAAGAAGGGCACCACGGTCATATTGAACGAGAACGACAAGTTGGTCGAGAATTTGTTCTAAGATGCCATCGAGGTCGAGCGTTCCGGTGAGGACTTGGCCCATTTCATGCAAAATTTCAGTCAGTTGGCGGCGGAGTTGTTCACTTTGATATAGTTCGGCGTAGTGGGCGGCCTCTTTTTCGGCCGCTTCGAGACGGTGATTGCTTTCAAGCTGATGAACCTGTTTGTTGCTTTTTTCGTTATAGATTTCTTCTTTGAGGATATGAAACTGTTGGTGGTATTGGAAAGCTTCTTTGTAGTCACCAATCTCGGCATAAGCATGGGCGAGATGTTCGTAGGTTTGGTGTAAGGCTTGTTTGTTTTGGGTTTTTTCACCGAGGATTTTGGCTTCTAGTAGATAGGGGATAGCGGTTTTGGGGTCTTCCATTTGGCGGCGCATGCGGCCGAGGAGAAGGAGGGTGTTTAACTCGCGATTAGGGTCGGGGTATTTTTTGAGAATATCTAGACTAATAGAGAGCTGTTCTTGCATTTTGTCGTAAGCATTCATATGCAAATAGAGTTCGCCTAAAGTGGATGAGGCGGTGACAATGAGAAGCGAATGGCCACCCTCTTCAGCGACTTTCAAACTTTGCAAAGCAGATTTCAAGGCACGCTCATGCTCACCCATTTGCATAAGAATATAGCCCATATTATTGAGGCTAAGGGCTTCACGGTAATCGTTATTTAAGTCACGAAAAACTTGTAAACTTTCTTCGACATATTTTAAGGCTTTGGGGTGGTCATTCATCTCTGTGTAGAGGATGGCTAACCCGTTCAGGACACGGGCATAATGCTCTTGTTCACCAAGCGCATTACAGAGACGTAATTCACGTAAATGGTATTCGAGGGAGAGGGAGAGATTGCCTAGACGCCAGTAAGCGATATCTAATGATTCCAAGACAGGTAAGAGAAGACGGTCAGCGCCTAAGGATTCAAGAATTTCGACAGCATCAAGACCATAGCTAATCGCTTGTTCGTGATTGCCTTGTCGGTTAGCCACGGCAGCTAGGGAGCCTAAACTGAGCCCTTCGCCCAGTTTTTCACCATGTTCACGGGCTTCTTGCAACGCTTCCATGGCGGTGGTGCGGGCGCGCTCAACATCCAGCATTAAGAGACCTTCACTCAAACGGTTAAGCATAGTGATATGCTCTTTGGGTGTGGTTGCCGTGGCGACTGCTTGCTCTAATGTTTTGATATCCGCCTCATTCATATAATGTTTACCCTATATATGGATACAACACCAAATTAGCTTACCCATTGTTGTATCACATAATTGGTTTTTTTGCCAAAGGAATTAGCAAATCGGAACGGGTTTTTAACATATAAAGCAGGTTGGTTTTTATTGGCCGACGATCATGAGGCCGAGAGTGAGGGCTTGTCCGGAAGTGGCCAGATTTTCATTGTTGACAAAAGTGAGCGTATCGCCGGATAAACGTGCTTTAACTTCCCAACCTTCACGACTAAAACCGACTTGAGGAATATCTTGGTCACTGTTGCGGGGGGCTTGGGGCGAAGTGAAGAGATTCATGGCGGGATGGTCATTCCGTTTGCGGGGGTTACGGACAAGGAGGTCGGAAGCGGTTTCAATGGTTTTGGTAAATTCGTTGGCTTGGTCGGTCCAGATGACATGGCGTTCGCCAGCCCCAGCTAGACCGCGGAGATAGACGACCCCTTGGATATTGAAGCGGGTAAAGCCGGTTTTGGCTGTTAGATAAGAGCGGGGGTCGGGGGCGAGTTGTTGGTCAGGTAGACCTTCACCACTGTAGGCGATAAAGAGGAATGTTTTGTACGGTTCGTAGCCCGATTCTTGCAGGGTACGGATGGCTTCAAGCATAACGGCTAGGCCAGATGCATTGTCATTAGCGCCCATGGTATCGGTACCTTCCGATTCAAAGTTGGTGGGGGGCATGTCGTATTGGACAAGGACCATGATGACATTCTCGTCAACAGCGTCATTGGTGCCGGGAAGATGGCCAATGACATTTTTGACAGCTACTTCACGGATTTCGCCAATGATTTCGAGGGTAACGGTTTGGGTGGTGGTGAAATCGGCGAGGGCGCCATTGCCTAAATCATTAATTTCTTGTTTGAGGTCATTGAGAGAGAGGCCACGCTCGGCCACCAACTGACTAGCAATTCGTTCATTGATCCAAAAAGCAGGTGTACTTTGGCCACAGCCACCGGTGGCGGGGTCGGCGGAGTAGGTGCGACGTTGTTTAAGTTGGCTGAGATTGGTGGTGGCGATGAGAACAGCGGCACAGTTATGGTCAGCCAGTTCAACGAGGTCGGTTTCATCGAAGAGGAGGATGATTTGATTGGAGAGGTCAAGATTGCTGATATCGGCGTTGGGGCCGAGGGTGAGCATACGGACGAGGCCCTCGGCGCGGCCGAGATTGGTTTGGAGGGTGGGGTAGACGGCGTAGTCGTTGCGGTAGGTGTAGGAAGATTCGCCATTGACGAGGAAGGTGGGGGGAGCGGTTAGTTCTTGATAGCGACGGGTATCATCTTGGAAGTAGGTGAATTGTTGGCCGGCGGGTTGGAGGCCGAGATCGGAGAATTGTTGGGCGATATAGTCAGCGGTTTGGTTAAGGCCATCACTGTTAAGGGCACGGCCCTCGAATTGGGGGTCGACGATGTCTTGGAGATATTGGGAGACGTTAGCGCCGTTGTAGGTGCTGGCTTGTTGCCGATAATAGACGAGATTGCCGCTGTTATCTTGGAGCCAGAAGATGCCGAAAACGGCGACGCTTAGGGCCCCGATGGTGTATTTGTTAAGCAGACGATTGAAGGCGAGGCCAACCTCTTCGACAAAGCGGCGGAGCCCTTCGCTGAAGAGATTGAAGCCGAGAATGGCGATGAAGAAGGCGCTGGTGGGGAAGATACCGACTTCGGGCCAGGTGCGGGCCCAGTTGCGGACGCCGCTGAGGAGGGAGCCCCATTCGGGGAGTTGGGCGAAGAGGCCGAAACTGCTATCAGCGGAGGCGTTGCCGCTGATAAAGATACCGAGGAAGCCGAGTTCACCGAGGACGAGGAGGACGGCGCTGGCTTCGAGGGCGGCGAGGGCCATCATAGCGGGGGCGATATTGGGGAGGATATGTTTGAGGACGATGCGGGAGGTGCGTTGGCCGAGGGCGAGGGCACTTTCGATATAAGGTTTGGCTTTGATGCTGATGACTTCGCCGCGAACGAACTGCATAATTTCAGTCCAGCCAGCGATAGAGAGGGCGATAATAAAAGTGGGTAGGGTGCGGGTGGGAGAGAGGAAGATGATGAGGGCGGTAAGGAGGAGGGTGGGGTAGACGGTGAGGGCTTGGATGAAGCCCATGAGGGCGCGGTCGATCCAGCTATTTTGGAACCAGCCGGCGAGGGCGCCGAGGAAGGAGCCGATGAGTAGACGTAAGGCGACGACAGAAAAAGCGAGGACAAAGGTTTGTTGGGCACCGCCGAGGATGAGACTCATCATGTCACGGCCGGCGGGGTCGG
>DATHYN010000045.1:0-2479 GCA_035459145.1 Anaerolineae bacterium
CTTTTGGGGCTAGGTTTTTTGAAAAAAAGAAAAGACATCGTAATCTTAGTGTGTCATACCGCTAAATACAACAACAGGAGAAAACGATGTCTCAACAACAAGTATGCCATTGGGAAAAAGAAGTTGCAAGTAATTTACCACAATTAAGTCGCTGCCAAGCACGAATTTTAGCATGGTTGAGCTATGGTATTGTGATGGCCCGCAGTTGTGGTCGCAAAACAGTGGCCACATTTTTAGGATTGCTCTTGGATTTGAAAGTGGCAAATGTGGAGCAAAGATTGCGCGAATGGTGTTTGGCCAGTGAAGATAAAGCGGGCAAAAAGCGACAAGAAGTTGTCGTAGAAACTTGTTTTGGGCCGTTATTAGCCTGGATATTACGATTGTGGTCAGGTAACCAATTAGCCTTAACCTTAGATGCCACGAATTTGAATGACCGCTTTGTGGTCTTGGCGGTGAGTGTTTGTTATCGAGGGATAGGCATCCCTGTTGCCTGGCGCATATTGCCAGCAGGACAAAAGAAACAATGGCGGCGGGAATGGTTGCGCTTGTTACGCCTGTTATGGCGTACAGTACCAAAGGAAATGCATGTCATCGTATTGGCTGACCGGGGATTATATGGCGGTTGGCTCTATCGACGCATTCAGCGGTTAGGCTGGCATCCATTTTTACGCATCAACAGCGGCGGCTCGTTTCGCCCTCAAGAACAAACGCGTTGGCAGGCGATTGCTAAGCTCGTACCACCGGTTGGACACAGTTGGCTAAAACAAGGGAGTGCCTTCAAAACGAAGGCCGCCAGGATTACAAACTGCACCTTGCTCATTTGGTGGGGGGAGGGCTATGAAGACCCTTGGATTATCATAACTGACTTACATCCCAATGCTTGTGACCCGGCTTGGTATGGTTTGCGTACTTGGTGTGAGCAGGGCTTTAAATGTAATAAGCGGGGCGGATGGCAATGGCAATATACGCAAATGACCGATCCGGCTCGTGCCGAACGTATCTGGTTAGCTTTAGCTCTGGCCATGTTCTGGACCGTTACTATCGCCACCCCCCTCGATTTACCGCCCGAACAGTTACCGTTGGCTATGAGTGACACGCCTCTTTTGCACTGGCAGGCACTTTTGCCAACAACACCCAAAAGACCGCTTCGCTTGATGCGTTTGGGTTGGATTATCTTACTTGTTTCTGCTGTTTCCCAAAAACCTTTGCCTTTCCCAACCCTTTTATTGCCCGAACCTTGGCCTTCTTTATCCCTTCATGAGGCGTTATCTTAGTGGTGTAAACATGCCTTTTTATAAAAACCTAGCCCCAAAAGGCTATTCCTCCTCCCCACCCACCCGCGCATAAAAAACAAACATCGTCCGCCCATACTTCCGCTCATCCACCACCTCTAAATTCTTCAAATCCAACTTCTCCCGCTCCCGCCACTCCTTCGGCGCAATCTGCACAATCACCTGCCCCTCGGCCGTCAACCACTCCTCCACCTGACCATCCAAAGCCGCCATCACTTCCACCCAAATCCCCTTATACTGCGGCGGCGCCACATAAATAAAATCAAACAACATCGGCGCCCGCTTACTCAAATACCCCAACGCATTCGATTGCAACACCGTCGCCCCCGCCGCCAAATCCGTATGCGCCAAATTCTCATGCACCACCTTTATCGCCGCCCGCGCTAAATCGATAAAAACAACCCGCTTCGCCCCCCGACTCAACGCCTCAATCCCCACTTGCCCCGTCCCCGCAAACAGATCCAACCAGACCGAACCAGCCACATCCCACTGCAAAATATTAAACAAATTCTCCTTCGCCCGATCCATAATCGGCCGCGTCGTATCCCCCGGCACCATCTTCAATTTACGCCCTTTCGCTTTACCACTAATTACTCGTATCATCTTCTATCCACTACCTTTATTTTATATAATAATTGATTATCACCAATCTGCTCCCCAGCATCATTCCATACCGGCAAACGCCACCCCTCCGCCTGCACCCATAAACCAGCATACACCCCATACTCGCCCGGCGCAACCCCCAACGGCACATCCACCTCATAACTGTCCCGAATATACTTGTCCGTTGGCCATCGCCGCGTCGGAAAATCGCTCGGATTCAACTTATCCGCCTGCGCCACCAAAAAACCATCCGGGGCTAACATATGAATAAACGATTGATAATTAATATCCACAGATTGCTGCGCTTGCCAATAAACAGTTACTTCAAACGTCTCGCCCGCGGCCACCTCCGCCGGCCCATCCACCCCCAACAATAAAATCTGCCCCCCGAAATCAGCCGCCAACGGCCGTTCCACCCCCGCCACCATCCCCAACGGCGACTCAATCCGCAACACCCCCAACCCATTAAACACAAAAAATAACAGATTAATCCCCACTAACCATCCCCACCACCATCGAGCCGGCACCAAACCATCCCCCACCCGCTCATTAGAGACCGATAACGGCCGTTCCCCCCCTCGCCT
>DATHYN010000046.1:0-18419 GCA_035459145.1 Anaerolineae bacterium
TTCGTCCCAAATTTGATTGAACAAGCGTAGGGGGGGGGCGATTTGGCCGAGGCTATGACGAACATGTTTTGAGGTTGATAATAAGACTTGGTTGAAAAAAACAAAATCACGTTTGAAAAGTGGTAACTGTTCGCGTGTGAGGCTATCAGCAACGGCTATACCTAAGTCATAATTGATGTGAGCATTCATGCCTAGCATGAGATGCTGATCAACTGTTGGCCAACCACTTTGACTGGCTTTAAAAGCTATTTTCCAAACTTTGGAAATGGGTTGATCTTGATTAAACTGATTTACAGCATTGACATATCGTTGAAAAAATGTTTGATGCAACTTATCAACCCATTGTGGGTGGGTGAAGATATCGTTTTCTAATGCTTGTTGTAGTCCAATTAGAGATAGATAATATAAAGTAGCAAAATACCCTTTGGGATCGTCTGTTTGTTGTGATTGTGTAATTAAATCTTCTAAAAATTTAAAATCATCATACCAATGTTGACCATTCATTTAGTTTACCTTTTCTAGTAAAGATAATTCATATTTAGCTCCGACGCGAACAAAAATCTCTTTGGCTTTATCCAGATGGGCTTGGCGTGATGCCGTTTTAGGTGAGTAACGGCCTAAATAATAGTGAGCTTGAGCGACTTCATAAATCATCTCATATTTTTCTGACCATTCAATGCTTTTCTGCCAAGATTTGTAAGCTTTATCATGTTTACCTTGTGACCATTCATAAATGCCTTGATGCAGGAAAGCATTGCCCTTACCAATAGGGAAGAAGCGGCAGTAAAAGTGTAAGCGCTTACAAGCATGTTTTAAAGCGTCAAGATGGGATTGAGAAGGGGCCTCTTGACTGTTATTAACATGGGATTGATAAACTTCGGCAACAGCAACATAGGCATATAGAACATGGTTGCCACCAGGAATACCTTTTGTTTCTTCAATGATAGCGGCAGCGCCTTTAGCGGCAACTGTGGCTTTTTCCAGCTGACCAAGTCGTAAATGGGTCATGGCTAAAAAGCCTAGATAGTAGACTTCTGTCAAAGGGCTAGGGTTTTTGATCAAAAACTGTTTGGCTTTTGCTAAGTGATGTAACGTTTTATCAAAATCACCTTGACGTAAGGCAATGCCTGCATTTAAGCAAACGCCCCAACCCCAATGAATGAAGGTATCTTCATCTCCAGGATTGATAGTTGTAACCATATTGACTAGTTCCTGTGCGTGCTCAAAATTACTTGCAAAGTATTCTAGAAAAGCGAGGATGATGGTGCAGTCACGCCAACCATTTTTGTTGCGTAAGTTATCGTAAATTTCCATGCCATTTTGTAAACTAATGCGCCCTTCTTGAAATAGGCCAGCACCGACTTGGTAAACGCCACCTTGATGGTATAAATGTACTAAAACTTCTGGTTGGGGCATACTGTTGGCAATTCGTTCAGCATGTTTATAATATTTGTCAGCAATGGAAGTCATGCCAAATAAGCCAGTTACAATGCACATGACACCATAGGCTTGCACAAGTTGTTTTGAGGGACCAGCTAATTCGGCTATGTTAATTTGATGTAATGCGGCATAAATGCTGTGACCCTGTTTTTCCATGAGAAAATAGATAGGAGAAATGGTTTGAAAGATAGAAACCGCTTGGTTGAGTCGTTCGCTGTCTTCCTTGGAAGCAGTGCCTAGGAAACGTGTTAAGAAATAGCGATGAAGAATTTGACGGCCTAAAGCTCTAAATATGCCACTAATTAATTGTCCAGTTGTGTTAGGCAAGGGGCGATCAAAGAGAATGATGGCTCTTTCCAAATGTTCTAATGCTTTAGCGATATTACCTGTTTGATAATAAGCTTCACCCAAGTCGCGATGCCAATGTGCATGACGTAATTGAGCGTCCGTTCGTGACATGACCGTTAAATCGTTTCCTTCTTCATCTTTGGTTAAATCGATCAAAGTTTCATAAAAGCGAACAGCTTCAATATTAGCACCACGATTAAAGGCTTGACGCCCTGATTTTTCTAAATAAAAGATGGTTTTCTCTAGATTATCAGCTTGTTGCCAATGGTGAACCAGAAGAGGGTAAAAGGGAGATAAGTTATCTTTGTATTCTGTTTCGTACCATTGGGCAACTATTTGGTGTAACTCGCGCCGTTGGGAAAATAAAAGTAGCCCATAGGTTACTTCGTGGGTGATAATATGTCGGAAGATATAGCTAAGATTGGGTTCCGGTGTTTCTAGCGGCGTTATTTCCAACTTTTCCAAGGCTTTTAAATAATCGAGAAACATCGCTTTTTCATTCTGTTGAGGATGTACATCGCATAATGTTTTTAAGGGGAACGTGCGACCAATGACACTAGCTACTTTTAGAATAAGTTGATGTTTGGGGGAAAGTTGATCAATACGACTGGTGATAACACCTTGAATTGTATTGGGAAACTCTAAGGTTGTGAGGTTTGTAATGTGAGAGGCAAGTTGACAAACACCTTTATTAATCACAACTAAGCCGGCATCCCGTAGTGCATAAGCAATCTCTTCACTAAAAAAGGGGTTCCCCTCTGCTTTTTGGTGGATGAGTTGAATCATAGGTGTTGGTAGTTCTTTAACACCAAGCCGTGAGCAAACCAGATGTTCAATATCTTTATCGTTTAGAACATTGATATTGATATGTTGATTATTTTCTACTTCAAGTAATTGAGAGTACTCAGTTGGTAAGGGATTAGCTAATGGGCGTGTGACCAAAATTAATTGTAATGGTTTAACATCTCGTTGGACAAAACGAACGAGTGCCCAAGATGCTGAATCGAGCCAATGAACATCCTCCAAAACAATAACAAGAGGGGTTCGTTGGGCGGCTTTTTGTAACATACTGACAAGTAAATTATGAATACTATCAGCACGTACTTGACCAACAAGTTGGCTCGTTAATTCATTGTCTTCTGGAAATACATTAAATGGAAGCACTGTATTTATTAGCGGGGCTAAATTGATTTCATCGGGATGATATTTTTCTAAGTATTGATTGATTTGTAGCCGACATCGTTTAGCCATATCATCAATGGTTGCTTGTTCATTCCAATTTAGCTCAAGCAGATTTATAAAAACAGTTCGCCAAGCATAGTAAGGGGTTGCTTGTTCAACAGCACTACTTATGCCAACCCAATAGGGGATTTGCTGTGCATGTACTTGACGGCGAAAGGTTTCTACTAAATGAGATTTGCCAATACCTGCTTGCCCCTCAACTATTGTTAAGTAACTTTCGTTATTACTTAGCATGGTTTGAAATTGGTTATTAAGTTGTTGCAATTCAGCTAGGCGGCCTACCATTTCAGTGGTAAGCTCTGTTTGTAATAAGCCTTTATGCGCTTTGAGGGCGTAAATAGAGATTTGTTGGGAGAACCCTTTGACGGTTGTTGGGGGTAAAGGGATGAATTGATGGGTATTAGTTGCTTCTTCTTTAATTTGTTCAGCAACTAAAATTTGATATGGGCTTTCTATTTCCATAAGCCGAGCGGCCATATTAACTTGATCCCCAATAGCGCCATAGGTTTGTCGCGTATTACTGCCATAGGCACCCGTACGAGCACGGCCACGCCCAATGCCAATTTTTGTTAAATTGATGAAATTTAAATCTGGTGGGATTTGAGTTAAGGCTAGAGCGGCATCAAGAGCGCGTATCACATTGTTTTCATAGGCGATTGGTGTGCCCACAACCGCATAAAAGTAACTGCCTTTATCGCCAATTGTTAATTGCAAGATGTTAGCACCATAACGTTCTAAAACGACTTGTGCCCATTGAATGTATTGATCTAATTTTTGGCTAGCATCACTATCATGATCATAATTGATATGTCCAAATTGAACAAAAATCGCTACAACTGATCGTAGTTCTGTTAGAAAATCACCTAACCCTTGTTGTAATCTTTGGTGAATAGCAGGTAATAACCAAGGGCTTATCAACTCTTCATCGATTTCTTTGATTTCAGGCCATGGTTGTATCGGTTGTTTTTCTGTTAAGGGCACCATAATCCCATATTGATTACCATTTTGGTCTTGACGCCAAGATTGGATAGTTATTTGTTCACCTAATAGAGTAGCTAACTCTGTTGTGAGGATGATTTCTCCTTTTTGGGCCAATTTGTCAGCTTCTGATAATTGATGTAAGCAGTTACCAGTTAAGGTTTCAATTAGTTTTATTTTAGGGTTACCAACCAAGAAACGGCGTACGTTACCACTACTTAAAGATACTTTGACAGATAATGATAGTTGAAAACCTAAATCAGTAGATAAATTTTGGAATTGAGCCATTTGCGCTTGGATGGCTGTGGCACAACTAGGCGTTAAGGATTGGTATGGTTCATCAAACCAGCAAGTAATAGCATCGCCACTGAAACTAATAACTGAGCCATGATAAGAATGGATTTGCTCAATAATTGTGCCATAAACACGGTTTAAAATTTGAGTCAATTCTTCAGCGGCACGATGTGTCCCTAACTTTTTGGACATCATAGTTGTGAGATTGGTAAAGCCTGAAATATCAACAAAAATAGCCACGCCTGTGGTATGCTCTGGTAATGTCTGATTGGTTGATAAGGCATGGCGTCGATCTATGGGAATATGTGCAGACAAATGTTTCATATTTGACCTATTTTTTTACTGTGGATTACATGATTATTCACAGTAAGTATACTACGTTCCTGAGTAAATGAACAATCAGGACAAGGAGTATGGCAGGGTAAATTCATCCCTTTTTATTTCTTGACTTATTCAATCAATATGAACGTAAGTTAAATAGCTTATGGTATAGTTTTAATAAATTGAGTTGGATTGTGGTCAGAAGGAAAAGATAGGTGATAAAGATATTTGCGATTTTTTAGAAATGATTGAAACATAGCTGTAATGATTTGTTCATGGTAGGAATGGGTTTTTTGTGATAAGAATAATTTAATTATCGTTGTTGGTGGTTTTTGGGCGGGAATGATTGAAACTGGGCTGTTACTGATTTTTATGGTAGAGATGAGTACGTTCGTTAAACTAATTGCTGAGTTATTGGGACGAGTTTAAGGATAATAAAGATGTCTAATAGAAACAACAAATCAGATTTACAGCAGAAGGTTGAGAGTTTGCAACAACGGGTCACCCATTTGGAGACGGCGTTGTTGGAAAGTGAAAGGCGGTTTCGTATATTGACGGAGAGCGCGCCGGTGGGGATTTATCTTAATGATGCGCAGGGTAAGGCGATCTATATTAATGATAAATGTGCTGAGATAGTAGGGGTGCCAGCGGAGAAGGCTTTAAACTTTAATTGGATCCCTTTTCTTCATCCTGATGATCGTGAGGAAGTGGTAACGAGGTGGCAAAAGGCGTTTACGAATAGTGAACCGTTCCATTTTGAGTATCGGTATGTGCATGCGGATGGTAAGATTGTGTGGACGTTGGGGGAGGCGGTGCCTGTTTTGGGTGATGATGGGAAAGCGACGATGTTTGTGGGGACGTTAACGGATATTACGGCGCGTAAGGAGGCGGAGCTAAAGAAAGAGGAGTTGGAAGCGCAATTGATGCAAGCGCAAAAGATGGAGTCGATTGGTCGTTTGGCGGGGGGGGTGGCGCATGATTATAACAATATGTTGGGGGTGATTATTAGTTATACGGAATTGGCGATGATGGAGGTGGAGGCAGGGAGTTCTGTGTATAAGAGGTTGGAGAAGATATTGGATGCGGCCGAGCGCTCGGCCGAAATCACGCGTCAATTGTTGGGTTTTGCGCGGAAGCAGGTGTTGTTGCCTAAGGTGTTTGAACTTAATGGGGCGGTCAAGGAGCTGTTAAATATGGTCAAGCGGCTGATCGGGGAGGATATTGAGTTGGTGTGGTCGCCGCAAGCGGAGCAAATTCCAATTAGGATGGATCCATCGCAGCTGGATCAAATTGTGTTTAATTTGTGTATTAATGCGCGGGATGCGATTGATGATGTGGGTAGGATTGTGATTGAGACGGGGGTGGTGGTGTTGGAGGAAGCGGAGGTGGCCGAGCGTAGGCGGGCTGTGCCGGGTGAGTTTGTTTTATTGTCGGTCAGTGATAATGGGCGGGGGATGGATCAGGCCACGCGGGAAAGAATATTTGAGCCGTTTTTCACGACGAAAAAGCAGGATAAAGGGACGGGGTTGGGTTTGGCTAGTGTTTATGGGATAGTCAAACAGAATAAGGGGTTTATTGAGGTCGTGAGTGAAATTAATGTGGGGAGTACGTTAAGAATCTATTTACCTGTTTACAGTGGTAAAGTTGTTGAAGAGGAGGCAGCGGATTCTGATATTGTGTACCAAAGTGTGGGGCAAACTATTTTAATTGTGGAAGATGAAGTTGTTGTTTTGGAAGCGGTGAAGCAGTTTTTGAGTGATTTTGCTTATAATATATTGACGGCTAATACGCCAGCGGAAGCGTTGCGTTTGGCCCGTTATTATGAGATAGATTTGTTGATCACTGATGTGATTATGCCGAAGATGAATGGTCGGGATTTGGCGGAGAAGATACGGTTGAGTTGGCCTAATTTGCAATGTCTTTATATGTCTGGTTATACGGCGGATATGATTGCAGATAAGGGTGTGTTGGAAGAGCAGTTAAACTTTATTCAGAAGCCATTTAGGCGAAAGGCGTTTGTTGAGAAAGTGGGGGAGATGTTGAAATGAATTTGAATAGTAGCCATATGATTTTTTCTTTATTTTGATACGATTGTGGTTCGCAGTAAAATGTTAGGTGTATTGTATCATATTTTAGTAGAGGTTTAGGATTTAAAGATGCGTCAATCGAAATTATTTAGTCAAACG
Source organism: Anaerolineae bacterium (assembly GCA_035459145.1). GTDB lineage: Bacteria > Chloroflexota > Anaerolineae > Promineifilales > Promineifilaceae > DATHYN01. The sequence continues at coordinate 6,810 of DATHYN010000046.1, forward strand.
TTGCGTCAGGCGCCGGCCGAGGCGAAGATTAAGAGTCATGAATATTTGTTGCGGGGTGGGTATGTGCGTCAGTTGGCGGCGGGGATTTTCTCTTATTTGCCGTTGGCGATGCGGGCGTTGGCCAAAATCGAGACGATTATTCGGGAGGAGATGAATCGGATTGAGGGGCAGGAGATTGAGATGCCGGTGGTGCATCCGGCTGATATTTGGAAGGAGTCGAAGCGGTGGTATCAGATTGGGCCGGAGATGGCGCGGTTTAAGGATAGGGGGGAGCGGGATATGGTGTTGGGGATGACGCATGAGGAGATTGTGGGGGATATTGTGCGTAAGGAGATTCAATCGTATAAGCAGTTGCCGCAATTGATTTATCAGTTGCAGACGAAGTTTCGGGACGAGCCGCGGGCGCGGGGTGGGCTGATTCGGGTGCGGGAGTTTACGATGAAGGATAGTTATAGTTTGGATATGGATGAGGCGGGGTTGGCGGCGCAGTATCGGCGGCATTATCAGGCGTATTTCAATATTTTTCGGCGGTGTGGGTTGCCACCGGTGGCGGTGAAGTCGGATGTGGGGATGATGGGGGGCTCGTTGGCGCATGAGTTTATGTATTTGACGCCGATTGGGGAGGATACGTTGTTGTTTTGTGATGAGAGTGGGTATGCGGCCAATAGTGAGATTGCGACGTTTGTGAAGTCGGTACCGGAAGGGGAAGAGGCGAAAGCGTTGACGCGGACGGAGACGCCGGGGGCGAAGACGATTGAGGCGTTGGCGGCCTTTTTTGATTGTGAGAAGAGTCGGTTGGCGAAGTCGGTGTTTATGGTGGCGGAGGTGGCCGAGGGGGAGACGAGTGTGGAGCGATTTGTGGTGGCGGTGGTGCGCGGGGATATGGATTTGAATGAGACGAAGTTGCAGAACGCGGTGCGGGCGAAGTCGTTGCGGGCGGCGACGGATGAGGAGATTCGGGGGCGGGGGATTGTGCCGGGGTATGGGTCGCCGGTGGGGGTTGAGGATGAGACGATGTTGGTGGTGGTTGATGATGTGATTCCACAATGCCCTAATTTAATCGCGGGGGCGAATGAGGAGGATTATCATGTGGAGAATGTGAATTATGGGCGTGATTTTGAGGCGGATATTGTGACCGATATTGCGCTGGCGCAGGAGGGAGATATGTCACCAGATGGGGCGGGGGTGTTGCGAGCGGTGCGGGGAGTGGAGATTGGGAACATTTTTAAGTTGGGGACGCGGTATAGTGATTCGTTGGGATGTTATTATCTGGACGAGAATGGGGAACAGCAGCCGATTGTGATGGGGTCGTATGGTATCGGGGTGGGGCGGATTTTGGCATGTTTGGTGGAGGCGCATCATGATGAGTATGGGATTATGTGGCCGATGACGGTGGCGCCGTATCAGGTTCATTTGGTGTCGTTGGCGCGGGATGAAGAGGTGGCGGCGGTGGCGGATACGATTTATGCTGATTTGCGGGCAGCGGGGATTGAGGTGTTGTATGACGACCGAGATGAGAGTGCGGGGGTTAAGTTTAATGATGCGGATTTGTTGGGGATGCCGTTGCGGTTGACGGTGGGGTCGCGGGGTTTGAAGAAGGGGGGTGTGGAGATGAAGGTGCGGACGGCGCAGGAGCGGGAGATGGTGGGGTTGGCCGAGGTGGTGACGCGGGTACAGGGGGAGATTAAGCGGTTGGTGGCGGAGATTGAAGCGACGGTGCGGGAGGAGGTGTTGGGCGAGGGCTAGGGAGAGGGTGGGTTAGGGGTATAGGCGTTGGCCGTGAAGCCATGTTTGGGTGACGTGAAACTGTTCGTCGAGGAGGACGAGGTTGGCGAGGGCGCCGGGGCGGAGTTGGCCGTAAGTGGGGTGGAGGTTGAGGAGTTGGGCGGGGACGAGGGTGGCGGCGCGCCAGGCTTGGGTGAGGGTGCAGTTGGTGTAGTTGATTAGGTTGCGGAGGGCGGTGTCGAGCGAGAGGATGGAGCCGGCGAGGGTGCCATCGGGGAGGCGGGGGGCGTGGGGGGTGACGATGACGTGGCGGTTGCTGAGGTGGTAGTGGCCGGGGGGCATGCCGAGGGCGGCCATCCCATCGGTGACAAGATAGATGCGGTTGGCGGCGAGTTGCCAGGCGAGGTTGATCATGTGGGGGTGGACGTGGATGCCGTCGGCGATGAGGCCGAGGTAGGTGTGAGGGTGGTGGAGGGCGGCGAGGGTGAGGGCGGGTTGGCGGTGGTGGAGGGGGGGCATGGCGTTGAAGAGGTGGGTGACACTAGAGATCTGTTGGTCGAAGGCGTGCCAAGCGGTGTCGTAGTCGGCGGCGGTGTGGCCGGCACTGATGACGATTTGTTGGTGGCGTAAGGTTTGGGCCCAAGCGAGGGCATCGGGTTGTTCGGGGGCGAGGGTGACGAGATAGATGCCGTGGTCGCGTGACCAGGTGTGGCTGTCGATGTGGTGGGGGAGGCGGATGAAGGCGGGGTCGTGGGCTCCTTTTTTGGCGGGGTTGAGGACGGGGCCTTCGAGGTGGAGGCCGAGGGGGGTGGCGCCGCGCCAAGTGGGATGGGGCGGGCCGTTTTGCCATACTTTTTGGGCGGCGGGAATGGTTGCTGGGGGGCTGGTGATGATGGTGGGGAGGAAGCTGGTGACGCCATATTGGGGGAGTTGGGCGGCGACGGACCAGATGGTTTCGGGGTTTTGGGTGAAGTCGTGGCCGAAGGCGCCGTTGAGTTGGAGGTCGATGAAGCCGGGGCCGAGGTGGTGGCCGTGGGCGTCGATGATGGTGCTGTTGGGGGGGATGGGGGTGGTGGTGGCGGGGCCGAGGGCGTGGAGGTGGGGGCCGTCGATGATGAGGACTGCATCGGGGATGGGGGGGGTGGGGGTATGGAGGGTGGTGTTGATAAAGGTGATCATTGGTTGGTGGGTAATCTTTTGGTTTGGTTAAATAACTTGATGTGTTGTTAGGGTAGATTTCTCAACTTCGTTCAATCCTTGATTTATGGATGAGGCTTGTCGATGGAGGGGCGGATTGAACTACGCTCGAAATGACGTTAGGAGGAGAAGGTGAATTGTCGAACTCAGGTGATTTTATCATTATATTTCAAACTATGCTTTGATTGTTGTAGGCTTAAATTAATTGGGCTATAATGATGTTATGTAAACTTTTGGGAGCGTTTTTTGATTAATGGTTGTTATTGTTTGGCAAAATATAGGTCAAGTGCTATTCATACAGAGGTGAAGATGATGAATAAGTTGATGATGAGATTGTTGATAATGGTAGGGGCTATATTGGCATTAGCTTTTACGGGGAGTCAAGGGGTGGCGGCCGATCATGAAGAGACAGAGCCCAAGGGGACGATTCGGGGAACGATTTTTCATGATAGTAATGGGAATGGGATGCATGATGGGGATGAGATGGGGATGCCGGGGGTGACGGTGACTATTTATTCGGCACGGGAGTGGTCGCAGGCGTATTATTCGGGTGGGGATGGGACGTTTGCGCCGGTGGCGTTGCGGACCGGTTATTACTCGGCAGTGTTGACGATTCCAGAAGGGTATGAAGCGACGGGGAAGGTTCGTTATGATGGGTTGTTGATTGATGATGAAGCGGGGACGGTGGTGTTGGGGGTTGATTTTGGGTTGATTACGCCGGCCGAGAAGGAGGCGTTGGAGAAAGCGGCGCGGGAGGCGGAAGCGGCAAGCCATGATGGGGGTCAGCAAGGTAGTGGTGCGCATCAGGGACAAGGGCAGAGGGGACAGGGGCAACGGTATCAAGTTCATGCGGGGGATAGTTTGAGCATGATTGCCCAACGGTATGGTGTTTCGACTAAGGCATTGGCGCATGCGAACGGGATTATGAATCCGTCGCACATTTATTCGGGACAATGGTTAACGATTCCGAGCAGTGGTATGGGGGCGGCCCCACGGGGACATGGGCCGGCTGGTTATCATACGGTTCAAGCGGGTGAGACCTTATCGGGGATTGCGATTAAGTATCATACGACGATAGCGAGTTTAATGGCGACGAATAAGTTGCCGACGGCTAATATGATTTATGTGGGGCAGAAGTTGCATATTGCTGGGGGTGGCGGGTATGTGTCATCGGCACCGGCGATGGCGCCGGCGCCGGCGCCGGTGCATGGGGCGGCACCGATGGCGATGGGACATGAGGGCTATTACACGGTTAAGTCAGGCGATACGTTATCGGAGATTGGGCAATGGTATGGGGTATCGACGGCGGAGTTGATGCGTATTAATGGGATTGCGAACGCGCATCATATTTATGCGGGGATGAGTTTGAAGATTATGGAGATGGGGGCAGGTATGGGGGCGGCGCCGGCGGCGGGGCCGAGTGCGGGTATTGCGGGCACGGCCCATATGGTGCAAGCGGGTCAGACGTTATCGGAGATTGCGCAAGCGTATGGGGTGACGACGGCGGCTATGATGCATGCCAATGGGATCGCGAATGCGCATCACATTTATGCGGGGATGACGTTGATGATTCCGCAAGGGCATATGGCGGCACCGGCACCGGCACCGATGGCGGCGCCGATGGCGACACGGACGCATATGGTACAAACGGGTCAAACGTTATCGGGGATTGCGCAGGCGTATGGGGTGACCACGGCGGCGCTCATGCAGATGAATGGTATTGGTAACGCGCATCATATTTATGCAGGGATGACATTAGAAGTGCCTGAGATGGGTGGGGGGCAGAAGGTGGGTAGTGGTGGTTTTTACCATACGGTGCAACCAGGGGAGACGTTGTTTATGATCGGGTTGAAGTATGGGTATACGGTATCAGATTTGGCGATGGCTAATCAGATGGCGAATCCACATGCGGTGTATGCGGGGCAAGCGGTGTGGGTGCCGTAATTGACAAATTGTATGCCTTTGTTTAGAATGCAATAAATAAGTAAAAAGGAGGTATGCAATCGTGAAAGTTACAACTAGTTTGAAAGCTGGCCGCAAAGATGAAGGCGGCTAAATAGTCTGAAGCGCCCGCTTGCGAACAAGCGGGCGCTTCTTTTTGTAAGGAAGATAGATAATGAGTAATCGTTTTTTGGCGGAGATACAGAAAGGTTGGGGTCTTTATCAGAAGCAGTTGGTGAAGATGGTACGGCCGTTGGATGAAGCGGGATTAGCGGTGCAAATGGCGCCGCATATGTGGTCGGTGGGGGTGTTGGTAGCACATATTGTGGTGGCGCGGGTGTGGTGGTGGCATTATGTGTTGGGGGAAGGGCCGGTGTCGTTGGCGCCGATGGTGCGTTGGGATGAGCCGGAGGAGCGGCGGAGGGATGCGGCCGAGTTGGTAAGCGGGTTAGAAGAGACGTGGGGGTTGATGATGAACGGGATGTCGAGTTGGTCGGCGCATGATTTGGAGGTAGAATTTGCACATCCACGCCGTCAAGAGGAGCGGTACACACGGCAGTGGGTTATTTGGCATTTGATTGAGCATGATATTCATCATGGGGGTGAAATATCGTATATGTTAGGGGCTAGTGGGCGTACGGGTTTGGATTTATAAGTAACCTGAGTTCGATAATTAATCAAGCCGAGGTGAGTGTTGGTTAGGGTGTTATTAGGGTAGATTTCTCAACTTCGTTCAATCCTTGATTTAGGGGTGAGGCTTGTCGAGGGTGGGGCGGATTGAACTGCGCTCGAAATGACGTTGGGAGGAGGGGGTGAATTGTCGAGCTCAGGCTAAGTAAGGTGAATGAGTATGAGAGAGATAACAATTAAGCGGGCGGAGCAGGCGACGGAAGCGGTTATTTGTGCACGAATGATGGTGGCTACAGAGCCGTGGGTTACGTTGGGGCGGACGTATGAGGCGGCTTTAGAGATGATGATGGATCCGGAGCGGGAGTTATATGTGGCGGAAGAGGCGGGTGTGATTCGGGGGTTTGTATTGTTGGTGATGTCGGGGGGGATTAAAGAGGGGTATATTCAATCTTTGTGTGTGGTACCGTATTTGCGGGGGGAAGGGATTGGTGGGCGGTTGTTAGATTTTGCGGAGGAGCGGATAGGGAGGGCGTTGCCGGCGGTTTATTTGATGGTGTCGTCGTTTAATGAGGGGGCGCAGAGGTTGTATGGGGGCCGAGGGTATGAGCGGGTGAAAGTGTATAAGGATTATGTGGTAGAGGGGCATGATGAGATTTTGATGTGCAAGAGGTGGGAGTAAGAATATTAAACTAAATCTAAAAGAGTTGGTTTTATTTCAGCTTTGATAGTTTGGTGGTGGGGGATGGCCCAGATATCGTGTGGTTGGTTGGCGTTATCGAGGGCGTCGGCTTGTTGTTGGATTTTTGAATAGAGTTGTGTGAGTAGGGGGTAGGCGCGTTTGTCTTGGTTATGGTGTAAAACAGAGTAGCAACACCATTCCATGTAGAGGGGGTCGTCTGATTTATGGAGTTTGGTTTGATTTAAGTAGGTTAAGATTTTTTCAACTTGGGCTTGGGCTAAGTCGGGTTGGGCTTGTTTTTGGTAGAGGAGAGCGAGGAGGCCGCGGGTGTGCATTTCACGGCCGGGGCGGTGTAACTCGATTTGGTGTTGGAGGGCTGTTTCGAGTTTTGTTTGGGCTTGGGGGTAGTGGCCGAGGGTGAGTAGAACATGTCCTTCTTGGGCCGTTATTAAGCTGAGGTACATGGTAAAATGGGTGCGGTCGAGGTAATAAGAGGCTTCTTGGCACCAAGCTAATGATTGTTGGTATTGTTGGTGGTGATGGGCAAGTAAAGCGCGTTCGATGAGGCATGGTATTAGTAGTTGGTGCCAACGGTTTTGTTTTGTTTGGTTATAGGTGTGGTGATAGATGTCATCGGCTTCTTGAAAACGGCCGATGCGCCGCTTAATCCGCCCCCATAAAAGTTGATTTTCAGTTAAAGCGAGTTGGTATTGTTGTTGTTGGCAAATGTCTAAGGATTGTTGGCAATAGTTGAGGGCGGCAGGGTAGTCACCACGATACATACTGCTTAAGGCTAAACTAGAGAGGGTTGATTGTTGAATGGTGGGGGTGCCAATTTGTTTTTGAATGGTTAGGATTTCTAAAAAGTAGGGGCGTGCATCTTGGTGGGTCATGGCGGCCAGTTTTGACCAAGCGGATAATAGTTTGGTGATGGCCCATAAATCTTGGTGGGTTTCATAGGTGGTTAAGGCTTGGGTCAATAATGGTTGACTATGTTGGGGCTGGCCGGTAAACATGTGGAGGAGGGCTTGTTCTACTTGCCAATTGGCGATCAGTAACGGGTTGGTGGCGGTGGATAAGCATGCTTCGACTGTTTGTAAGTGGGTGGCGGCGTCAGTGTATTGGCCTAATTGGCGGTGCGCGGCGCTAAGTAGGGTATGGGCATGGAGGAGGTCGTTGGGGGATAGGTTGGGGGATAAGGTTTGGTTGACGAGAGAGATGAGGGGTTTGAAATCACCTTTTTCTAATAGTAGTTCAGCGGCGTGGAGGGGGGCGACGGGGGTGAGGGCTTGGGCGCCATCGGTGTAGGAGCCATGTAGTAAGAAGTAGTTGGTGAGGGCTGGGGCGGCTAATGGGGCTAGTTGTTGGGCGGCGGGTAGATTGGGGTGGGTAGTGACCCATTGCCAAGCGAGGCGGATGTTATCGAAGTCGGGGCGTAGTTGGCGGAGGGTGGGGCGGGATTGGGGGCCGCGGAGGGTGGCACCTGTTTGGGCGAGGTGTTCGAGGTAGTAGTGGGCGTGACGGGTGGCGGTTTCGGTGTGATTTTGGGGTGTTAGTTTTTGGTGGGCGAGTTGTTTGATGAGGGGGTGGAGGTGGTAACGGCCGTTATCTCCCAAAAACAGCAAGGAGTAATCGATTAGTTGGGCTAGTTCCCATTTGGTGGCTTGGGTGATATATTCAGCGGCTTGGCTTGTGAAATGGTTGTGTAGGATTGATAGTCGGGTCATGATGGTGCGTAGTTGTGGGGTGAGTAAGCGCCATGAGCCATCGAAGACGGCATCTAGACTGCGGTGCCGAGGGGGTTGATTGGCATGGGGGGTGACCCACATATCTAAATTGGTGTGTAAATATTGTTGGAGGTCGGAGAGGGAGTAGACACGTAGCCAGGCGGCGGCCATTTCGATAGCTAAGGGCATGCCTTGCACGAGGGTAATGAGGTCATCAATTATGTCATCATCAGCCGGCGTGAATTGATGGAGGCCGTAGCGATGAGCCCGTTGCTTGAACAGGTGGGCACCGGCTTGTAAGCCGGTTAGGGGGAAGCGCCACTCTTCGGCTAAGTTGAGGGCGTGGCGTGAGGTGATAAGGAGGGTGGTTTGGGTTTGGTTTAAGATTGGGGATAGTAGTTGAGGGGCTATGGTGGCGAGTTGTTCAAAGTTATCCAGAAGGAGGAGGATAGGTTTTTGGGCTAAAAATTGAATGATTTGTTGTTGTGGCGTTTGTTGGCCGTCGAGTTCATAGTGAAGATAAGAGGCGAGATGGGGAAAGAAAGCGTCTATTGTTTGAATGGTTTGGCAGGGTATAAAGTAGATGCCAGCGGTGAAGTGGGTGGGGGGTAATGATAAAGTGGCTTTGATGGCAAGGCGCGTTTTGCCCATGCCACCGGCACCAATGATATTGAGCAAGCGGATTTCGGGGGTTTGTAAAAGGGTATCGATTTCTTTGAGGGGTGTTTGGCGGCCGATAAAGGTGGTTTGGGTACGGGGGAAATTGTGCCATTGGGTGGTGGTTGGTGGGTTGGTTGGTGTGATTTGAGGTTGGTGTGATTTGAGGGTTTTAATGAGGGTGATTGTGTCGGGTTCGGGGGTGATGCCTAGTTCAGCGGCTAGGTTTTGGTGGTAGGTTTGGTAGTGGGCGAGGGCGGCGGCGGTGCGGCCGAGGTTTTGGAGGGCGGTGAGTAGGTGTCGGTGCATTTGTTCATGCCAGTAATCGTGTTGGATGTATAGTTGTGCGTAGTGGAGTAGTTGATCCCAAGCCATTTGTTGGGCATAAAATTGCACAATGGTGGTTAAACTATCTAAAAATTGTTGTTGGTAGGTTCTTTGGGCTAATAGTAACCATTCTTCAAAAAGAGGCATATTTTTAGCGTTGAAATCGTTGGCGAAATCCCCTTGGTACTCAGTGACGGCGGTCGTTAGTAAATCGATTTTGGTTTGGTCATTGGTAGAGCGAGCTTGGGTCAATAATGATTCAAAGCGCCAGAGGTCGCAAGTGATTAAAGTATCATTTAAGGTGGCTTCGTGCCGGTCACTGATGAGGATTTTATGGGGTTTAGCCAGTTGGCGTAAGCGAGAGAACGTTTTGCGGAGGTTGGTGCGGGCGGGTTGTTTGTGTCGCTCTGACCAGATGAGGTCGGCGAGATAGGCGCGACGTTGGGGTTGGCCTTTATGGGCGAGTAGGTAGATGAAGAGGGCTTCGGTACGGGCCGTGGGGAAGGTTAGTGAGTCGTGAGAGGGGCCAAGGGTGGCATTAAATTGGCCTAAGCAATGTACTTTAATGATGGACATTTACCAATTCCTTCTTTGGTAGCAATATTGTGTTATACCGATAAACGCCTCATTGTTATTTTAGCATTTGACACGGTTTTGTCACGTTTGGTTTATATAATTCATGAATTATGCCTCATTTATGATGTATCTATTATGAAAAGGAGTTAGAGATGCAAAGACGATTATTTTTTAAATGGTTGATGTTACTTTTAGTGGTTATGGGGAGTGGGGCGGTTGCTTATGCGTTTGCGGATTGGGGTAGCCCGGTTACGGTTAATTCGCAAAACCCACGGCAAAACAGTTTGTCGACGGCGATGGTGGATGGTCGGCCAGCGGTTAGTTATGGTTATTTTGTGACATCATCATCTTATGGATTGCGCTATATTCGGGCGGATAATGTGGATGGTAGTAGTTGGGGGACACCGGTTGATGTGTATTTAAATGAGACGGTGGTTGATGAGACGAGTCTGGAGGTGGTTGATGGCAATCCGGCGATCGCTTTTCGTCATGAAGTGGCGGATGAGTTGCAATTTGTAAGGGCGAATGATGCACAAGGGGATAGTTGGGGAGTGCCGATAACATTGGCGAGCTTAGGTGCTAATGGGGGTTATTTATCGTTGGCAATTGTTAATGGTAATCCGGCGATTAGTTATTATATTGAGGGGAGTGGTTTGTGGTATATGCGGGCGAATGATGCGCAAGGTAGTAGCTGGGGAGCGGCGGTGCAAGTTGATGCGGGTGGGAATACGGGGTATACGGATATGATTGTGGTGAATGGGAATCCGGCGATCGCTTATCGGAACAGCGCCCAACAAACGGCGTATAAACGGGCCTTAGATATTAATGGAACGAGTTGGCCGGCGGGTACTGTTTTGATTGATAATCGCACAGCACAAGGGGTGTTTTTATCGTTAGCGATTGTCAACAATTTCCCCGCAATTAGTTATTATAACAGTCTCATGCTTAATTATACGCGGGCGAATGATATCAATGGTGATAGTTGGGGCAGTTATCAAGTTTTGGGGTCTACTGTGGGGTATGGGAACACGCTGATTGTTAATGATGCGAATAATCCGATTATTGCGTATCATGGGAGTGATGGTGTTTATTATCGGGAGAGTTCAGATATAAATGGGAGTAGTTGGTTGCCGAGTGAAATGGCGGCGAGTAGTTTTGGGGTGAGTAAGGGGCCGGGGTTATTGATGGTAACGGGTCAACCAGCAGTGGCTTACTATAATTCATCAACGAGTAGTATTATGTATATCCGGGCGGGGGAACCCTCGGCCGTCACCATCGATCAAATGCAAACAAGTCGATCTTGGCCGGTAACGGCACCTGTTTTGGTCTGTTTGTTAGCATTGCTGACAATTATTGTCGTGGGGGCGCGGTTGAAGGTAGGTAATGAGTCGTATAATAAAGTGGTGTGATGGGGTGAGGTGAGGGGATCTTCCCGGAAGGTTTGAAAGGAAGGGGGGGCAGACCTTCCGGGAAGATAGGGGGGCGGGTTCGCTATTTGGGTGGGTTCGCTTTATAATGTGGGTATGCAAGTTATTTGGGAAGGTATTACGAAGGCAGAGACCTTAAAAGAAGCGTATGTTGGGCCGCGGCAGGCGTTGGCGGATGCGGCGCGGCGGTTTGATTGGGAGACTGTTTTTGAGATTTTAGAGGGGAAGTGGGTGCGTATCAATAGTTGGCGCTTGGGGGGGAGGTCGTGGTATACGCCGTTGCATCAGGCGGCGTATGGGGGGGCACCGGTGGCGGTGGTGGAGCGGATGTTGGCATTGGGGGCGTGGCGGGCGTTGCCGACGGCGTGGGGGCGGTTGGCGGGGGAGATTGCGGCCGAGCGGGGGCATACCGATCTGGTTGATTTGTTGCGGCCGGTTTATCGGTATGAGGTGGATGCGGCGCTGTTGGCGGTGTTGCAGGCGCGGTTTTGGGAGGTGATTGAGGGGCGGGTGGGGAATATTGTGGCGCGGGAGGGGTTGCGTTTGCCGGAGTTGCGGATTTTATTGGAGTTGGAGAAGCCGGAGATGTGGTTTCCGGTGCCGGGGATGTATGGGGGATTTAGTTTTGGGTTGGTGAAGCGGGCGGGGGAGGAGGTGCGGTTGGTGAGTGAGAGTTGGATACGGATTGTGGGTGGGTCGGGGCAGAGGCATGAGGTGACGAGGG
>DATHYN010000047.1:0-6501 GCA_035459145.1 Anaerolineae bacterium
TATCGGGCTTATGGGGGGTATGAGCAACCGAATCCTTTTGGGGGATTTATGAGTTTGAATGCGTTGTTAGCGGGTGGGGTATGGGTTGGTTTGTTGATGGCGTGGTGGGAGCGGGGAAAGTGGCAATGGTGGCGTGAGCGTTGGGGGCGAGGTTTGGTGGTTGGTACGGGGGTCGCTGTTTTACTGAGTGTTGCCGTTATTTGTTCATGGAGTCGGGGGGCGTGGTTAGGTTTTGCGGCGGGCGGGGGGATGATATTATTTTTTTGGCCGCGGCGGAAGCTGGTGGGGTTGGGTTTGGTGGTAAGTGGGGTTGCATTGGTGATGGGGGCGTACTTGGCTGGGGTTGTGCCACCCGCCTTAACGGAGCGGGTAACGAGTATTGCGCGTGATTTTCAAGTGGGAGATGTGCGTGGGGTCGATATTAATGGGGCTAATTATGCGGTATTGGAGCGATTGGCGCATTGGCAAGCGGCGTTTGATATGGCGCGTGATCAGCCGTGGTTGGGGGTGGGATTTGGTAATTATGAGGTGGCGTATGAGGCGTATCGGTTGATTAATTGGCCGGCGGCTTTGGGTCATGCGCATAATTATTATTTTAATTTGTTGGCCGAGGGTGGGGTCATTGGTTTAGGTGCCTATCTATTATTATGGGCATTTATCGTTGGGAAAACGATTTATTTATTATTGTTTTTAGCGTGGCCGGAGCGAGGTATCGCTTTGGGTTTGCTTGGTGCTTGGACAACATTGAGTGTTCATCATTTGGTGGATAAACTGTATGTGAATAACATTTATTTACATGTGGCGGTGATGTTGGCCTTGTTAGTTTTGTTAGCTAGAAGAGTAGAGAAGAGATGATGTTTATAGCAGAATTATCGGAACGAACGGGTTTAGACTCGAAAGAGATGGAGCGATTTTTGAAATTTGCGGTGGTGGGGACGATTGGTTTCATTGTTGATTTTGGGACGTTAACGTTTTTGGTAGAGGTAGGTGGTTTGGAACCTGTTTTTGCCAATGTGTTTTCTTTTTCAGCGGCAGTGATGAGTAACTTTATGTTTAATCGGTATTGGACCTATCCTGATTCACGGTCGAAGAATATTATGAAGCAGTTGGGTCAATTCGCATTGGTGAATATATTGGGATTAACGATTAACACGATGTTGTTATTAGCATTGAGTCATCCATTTGATATTTTGTTTGAGTGGACAGAGATTCCGGTATTGTTGGATCGGGGGTATATTCCGGCGAAGATGGGGGCGACGGTGATTGTGTTGTTTTGGAATTTCTTTGTCAACCGGTATTGGACGTATAATGATGTGGATTCGGTAACGAGTTAAACGATATGGCACGAATTGGGATTGATGTAACGGCGGCGGTGACGCAAGGGGGGGGGATTGGGCGGTATACGCGGGAGTTGGTGGCGGCGGTGGTGGCGGCCGAGGGGGAGATGGAATTTCGTTTGTTTACGGCGAAGCCGCCGGCGATATTGCCGGTCCCTAATCCGTTACCGAAGGGGAAGCGGATTACGTTGTGTGAAGCGCCGGTGGCGGATAAATGGTTATATCGGTTATGGTATCGGTTACGGGTACCGTGGTCGGTGCAGAGATTTACGGGGGATTTGGATCTGTTTCATTCGCCTGATTTTGTGTTGCCACCGGTGGCGGGGGGGATTCCGACGTTGTTGACGGTGCATGATTTATCGTTTGCCCATTATCCGGAGACGTTTACGCCAGCTTTGCGGCGGTATTTGGAGCGGACGGTGCCGTGGTCGGTGGGGCGGGCGACGCATGTTTTGGCTGATTCGGAGGCGACGAAGGAGGATTTGCAGTCGATTTGGGGGGTAGATGAGGGGAAGATTACGGTGTTGTACAGTGGGGTGCATGAGCGGTTTGAGCCGGCGAATAATAATAAGCAGATTCAGAGTGTACGGCGGCGATATGAGTTGGGTGATGCGCCGTATTTGTTGAGTGTGAGCACGATTCAGCCACGGAAGAATTATCAGCGGTTGATTCGGTCATTTAAGCGGGTAGCGGCACATTATCCACATCAGTTGGTGATTGGTGGGGGGAAAGGGTGGTTGTATGAGGATATTTTGGCCGAGGTGGCACGGCAAGGATTGGAGGGGCGGGTTAAATTTATTGGGTTTGTGGCGGATGATGATTTGCCGGCTTTGTATAGTGGGGCGCAGTTGTTTTTGTTTCCGAGTTTGTATGAAGGATTTGGGTTGCCGTTGTTAGAGGCGATGGCGTGTGGGGTCCCGGTGGTGACATCGGAGGCGTCGTCGTTACCGGAGGTAGCGGGGGAGGCGGCGGTGCAGTTGCCGCCAACGGATGAAGAGGCGTGGACGGAGGCGATGATGGCTTTACTGGGGGATGGGGTGGCACGGTCGAAGTTAGTGGCGCAAGGTTTTCGGCAGGTGAAGATGTTTAGCTGGCAGAGTTCAGCGCGACAGTTGTTAGCGGTTTATCGGCGGTTGTTAGAGCGGTGAGGTGAATGGTCAACTCGGTTCAGGTGGTGGCGGTTGCATTTGGTAGGGATTGTGATTATTATAAATGTAAGTGTATGTTTCAATTTAAATTGATTAGGTTTGGTGGATTTTGACGCAGATTTTGGGGATTTGACAGATTTTTATGTGTTGGTGAAGTGAGGTGGGGGCTTGGATTGGAAGTGTGGCGATTGGGAAAATCGTGTTACAAAATTTGGCTTTTACTGAGATGAAACGGACGCTTTAGCAAATGGCGTTACAGAAGGAAATAATTTATGAGTGAGATGGGTAAGCGACGAGTAGCAGATTCACAGGTGACAATGTCCCAGTTAATGGGGCCACAGCAAGCGAATACTTTGGGTAATGTGCATGGGGGGGTGATTATGCATTTATGTGATGAGGCGGCAGGGATGTCGGCGGTGCGTTATTCGCGACGGCCGTCAGTGACGGTGGCGGTTGATTCGATGACCTTTACGTCGCCGGTGCATATTGGTAATTTAGTGACGGTAACGGCTAAAGTTAGTTGGGTGGGGCGGACGTCGATGGAGGTAGAGGTATTGGTGGCGGCGGAGGATGTATTGAGTGGGGATGTGACGTATACAAATACGGCTTATTTTGTGTATGTTAGTTTGGATGATGAAGGGAAGCCGATGCCGGCACCACGGCCGATTTACGAGACGTCTGAAGAAAAAGATATGGCGGCACGGGCGGAGAAGCGACGTGCGTTGCGTTTACAATTACGAAAAGATGAGGAGGCGATATGAGTAGGAGACGATCTGATTTATTAGATATTTTATTTAATTCGCCCGCTTATAAAGCGGCGGCAATGCCGTATGAAGATAAAGAGTTGGCGAATGTGGAGCCGTTTCCTTTTTTGGGGATTGTGGGGCAATCGGAGATGAAGTTGGCGTTATTGTTGGCGTTGATTAATCCGATGGTGGGTGGGGTGTTGTTGTTGGGGCCGAGGGGGACGGCGAAGACGACGGCGGTGCGTTCATTGGTTGATTTGTTACCACGGGTGAAGGAGAGTTTATGTATCAATGGGGAAGGGTGTACAGAGGAGATGGTGGAGGAGTATGGGATGTCGGCGGTGTGTAATGATTGTGCCAAGAAATTTGGTTATGGCGAGCCGTTGACGGATGAGAAGAAGGTGCATTTGGTGGAATTGCCACTGAATGCACGGTTGGAAGATGTGGTGGGGGGGATTGACGAACGGGCGGCGTTGGAGCGGCAAAAAGTGTTGCTAAAGCGGGGGATTTTAGCGCAGGCGGATGGTAATTTATTGTATATTGACGAAGTGAATTTATTGCCGAATGAGATTATTGATGTAATTTTGGATGCGGCGGCGCAAGGATTTCATATTGTGCGCCGGGGGCCGATGTCGTTGACATATAATGCACGGTTCATGTTAATTGGATCGATGAATCCGGAGGAGGGGCAGTTGCGGCCGCAGATTATGGATCGGTTTGGGTTGCGGGCGAAGGTGATGGGATTGACGGATCCGGAGCAGAGATATGCGGCGTATGAGGTAGCGATTCGTTACAAGCAGAATCCGGGTCAGGTGGCGGCGCAGTTTGCGGAGCATACGTTGGCGATGGCGGAGGAGATTCAGTTAGCGAGGGCGTTATTGCCGCAGGTTAAGGTTAGTGAGGAGGCGAAGCGCTTAGGGATTTCGTTGGTAGCGAAGTTGAGTATCGCTTCAAATCGGTCTGAGATTTCGATGTTTGAAGCGGCGCGGGCGTACGCGGCGGCGGCGGGGCGGACGGAGGTGGAGCCGGATGATGTGCGGGCGGTGGCGTTATTAGCGTTGCGTTTGCGGCAAAGTGAGTCGTTGGATGCATTTTTTGAGAGTCAAGAGAAAGAGGATGAGAAGGTGGTGCAGGCATTTGATGAGTTAATGGGGAATGAGGGGCAGTTAGCAGAGGAAGATGTATTGCCCACGATTGATGCGGCGGAGACGTTATTAGGTTCATTGGTGAGTGGTCATGACAAAGAGTAGATTGATGTGGGGGGGATTAACGGCCGTTTTCATCGCGTACTTCCTGCCGTGGCAACCCCATGAAGCGGCGGGCTTGCGTTTAATCGGTTGGGAGATTGGGGAGTGGGTTAAATTTTTACCGCAGGTACAAAGTGGGGAAGTGGGGATTAATCGGGATTGGTTTTATTTGCCGCCCGTGACGTTAGGTTTGTGTTTGATTTTATTGACGGCGAATTGGTCGAATTGGCGGTGGCAGACGTGGGTCCAGCGGGGGTTGGGGGTTGGTTTGAGTTTATTGGCAGTGCCGGCGTGGGAGGTGATTCGCGGGGAGCCGAGCCATCAGTGGCGGCCGAGGTTGATAGCGATTGGGGTGGTGATGCTGATGGGCGTAATCGTGATGACAGGACGACGGTGGCCAGATTGGTTGGGGAGGAGCATGTTGTTGGTGACAGCGATTGTGGGCACGATTTTGCCGGTATGGGCGTATTGGGGGGTGCGACCAGCGGTGTCTTATTGGTTACAGACAGATATTGGTGTGGGGAGTGGGGTATGGTTGCATTTGGTTGGTTTTATCGTGGTGATTATCACGGTGATAGTTTCGTGGCGCGATCAAAAAGACGATGCCGGAGCATCGTCTTTCGCAAAGTCACCTTGAACAAAACCTAACAGATCGTTAGATTATTCCAACAAATTAGGTCATGTTTTCTTTGATGTAGGCGACAGCTTCACCAACGGTGGTGATCGTTTGTGCGTCCTCATCGGAGATTTCGCCATTGAATTCTTCTTCAAAGGCCATGATTAACTCGACAAGGTCGAGAGAATCAGCTTCTAACTCTTCGCGGAAACGAGATTTAGGGGTGATGTCACTTTCATCGACACCTAATAACTCGACAATTAGCGCGTTAACGCGTTTTTGGATGTTTTTTTCATCACTCATGTAATATTCCTCCCAAGAATATGGTTGTTTGTTTATTGTATTGACGGCAACGCTTCGTCTTTGTTGTTAATTTTACCATAACAATTGTTGTTTATGTGTATTAGTCACAAAAATGTTGCCTTATCTTTTGAAGCCATTATATTGAGTAAAACCCCCGTTTCAGCCAATCGTTACGGAATGGTCCATTGGATTGTCACAAAATAGGTAAAAAGGGGTGAGTTGGCTCGCGTATAATGGTTATAATGGACTGTCAAGGTGAGTAGATAATACTTTTAATGGTTTGAAATGATTAAGTGCATTAAACTAAATATTAGCAACATTTGATCTTGAAGATATGTCATTTAATGCTTGGAAGTTGTTAAATCAGAAGTGCAAAATCTTTCAATTAAACAACTTAAACTTAATTGTAAATTAACATCGTATAATTTTAAAGGGAATTATGCAATTCGGCAAGAAAAATGAATGATGGTTAAGTGTAAGCACATTAAACGAAGCATTTTCGACATATGATTTTGGAAATGTGCTGTTTGATACGTTGAATAGAGTGTCCCCGAATGAATCAGGAATTTGCTGTTGTGATTGTGTGTAAGGGTAAGGTTTGGTGGATTTTGACGCGGATTTTGGGGATTTTGGGGATTTTTTTGTTGATTTGGGGGTAAGGTTTTGGTTGTTAGGGCCCATTGGGGGGAAATGTGTGTAGAAGGGCGATTAAAAGCCAGCAAAGGTAAGCGAGTGGATTGGCTAGGAGGAAGAGATCGATGAAGCCATGGGCGAAAAGTAAGATTAAGCTAAGAAGCAAAAATGGTTGGTAAGGGTTTGATGGTGGAGAGAGGGTGGGAGTGAGGTAGTAGCTGGCGAGGAGGAGGGGGAAGAGGCCGAGGAGGCCGACGGCGAGGAAGAGTTCTAGATAGACGTTGTGGGTGTGGTAGATGGGGGTAGGGGCATAGGTTAGATTTTCTTGATAATGAAAACGAAAGGTATCGAGACCTAAGCCGGTCCAAGGGTTAAGGCGAAGGGTGTTAACCGCTGTTTGCCAGAGATAGGGCCGAGACGGGGCCGAGGGATGACCAGATGGTGTGGGCAGGGTGGGGATGGGTGTGGTGG
>DATHYN010000048.1:0-24002 GCA_035459145.1 Anaerolineae bacterium
AAGGTGGTATAATGGGCATGGCATTTAGAGAGGGGGAATGTTCATTTGAGGATTAATAAGGATTAGACGGTGTGTACACGCGCGAATTACAATCCGTTTTGAATAGTAACCAATCGATATTGCGAGATGTGGCGCGTCAGGTGGCGGCGTACATTCCGCAATCGTTGGTGGAAGAGATTTTGACGGAGGGGTTGCCGGAATTGGGGGAGGGTCATTATTTTGTAGCGGCGACGTTGATGGCGGATATTTCGGGGTTTGTGCGGATGGCCGAGGGGTTGACGCGTCAGGGGGCGCGGGGGACAGAGGAGCTTAATCGGATTTTGTTACAGACATTTACGCCGTTGGTGAATGCGATTCATGATACGGGGGGGTATGTGAGTCATTTTTATGGGGATGCGATGGCGGTTTATTTTCCGGATGATGATGGGCAGGCGGCGATGCGGGCGTTGGCGTGTGCGCGGTTGATGCAGAGTTTGATGCAGAGTAGTTTTCAGAAGGTGGTGACGTATCAGCCGGGGGAAGAGCCGTTGGTGTTTGAGTTATCGTTGAAGGTGGGGGTGGGGTATGGGCCGTGTGTGGGGATGGTGGTAGGGGATTTGGAGAGTGAGTGTGAGTATGTGGTGGCGGGGGAGGCGGTGACGGAGGCGTTTGAGGCGCAATCACGGGCGGCGTCGGGGGAGATAGTGGCGAGCCGGTTGGTATTGGGGCGAGCGGGTTTGGTGGCGGGAGAGGCGTTTCGGGTGGTGACGGAGTGGTTGCCGGTGCCGGCGATGCGGGCACCGTTGTATTGGGAGTCGTTTTCACGGGAGTCGTTGCAGAGATTGGTGGAGGTGGTGAAACTATTTATTCCGGAGAGCATTTATATGCGGTTGGTAGTGCCGGAGACGACGTTTTTGGCCGAGCATCGGCCGGCGACAAGTATGTTTGTGCGTTTTACGGGGATTGATTTTGGGCAAGAGAATGGGGCAGCTTTGTTGCAATGGTATTATGAACATGTGCGGGGGATTGTAGCGCGTTATGGGGGGGATAATAGTCGGCTGAACCGAGTCATTATCGGAGATAAGGGGAATCATCTGCATATTATTTTTGGGGCACCAGTGGCGCCAGATGCACCAGATCAGGCGTTACGGTGTGCGTTAGCGTTGCAGAGGGAGAAACCGGCATTTATTGAAGAGCAGGCGATTGGGGTAGCGACGGGATTGGTGTTTGCGGGACCGGTGGGGTCGCAGAAGCGGCGGGAGTATACGATTGTGGGGGATGTGGTTAATTTATCGTCACGGGTGTCCCAATTAGAGGAAGCGTTGGGGGGTGTGATGACGGTGGCGAGTGTGGCGAAGCGGGTGGGGACAATGATGGATTTGGTCCCGTTGCCACCGGTTGAGATTAAGGGGAAGCGGGAAGCGATGACGGTGTATGAGGTGCGAGGTGAGCAGGGGGATTTGCAGAGGTGGCAGCAGCGGTTTGGGGTGAAGCCGACACCGGTGATTGGGCGGCAGAAGGAGCGGGATTTGTTGTTTGGGGGGTTGGATGCGGCGTTGCGGGGGGTGGGTGGTTTAGCGGTGGTGACGAGTGGGGTGGGGGTTAGTAGTGCGCGGTTGGCGGGGGTGGGGGCGCATTATTGGTTAGAGCAGGGGGGGCAATTGTTATACGGGAGCGGGCAGAGTCATTTGCGGGATGTGCCGTATAGTTTGTGGCAGACGGTGTGGCATGATTTGTTACGGTTATCGCCAGATATGAGTATGGCGCAGAAAGCGGTGTGGATTTGGGAGTGGGTGGAGCATTATTGTCCGGAGATGTTGGAGCAGGGGGCGTTGTTGGGGGGGATGTTGGGGGTGCCGATGCAGAGGACGACGCGGTTGGAGGAGATGACGGCCGAGGGGCGGCAGGCGTCATTGTTTCCGTTATTGCGGGCTTGTTTGGCGGCGGTGACGGGGAGACAGGCATATTTGATTGTGTTGGAGGATTTGCAGTGGGCGGATCAGTTGAGTTTGGATTTGTTAAATGATTTAGCGCAGTATGTGGTAGATATGTCGTTGTTTATTGTGGTGACGTATCGGACGGATACCGGTTTTCGGTGGCGGTTGCCGAGTCAGTATTGTGTGCCGATTACGTTGGGGGCGTTACCGGCGGCGGAGGGGCGGAAGATTGTGGCGGCGGTTTTGGGGGTGAGTCAGTTACCGTTGATGGTGGAGCAGAGTTTGGGGTTGCGTGATGGAGAGGGGCGGCATCAGGCGGTGGATCCGTTATTTTTGGAGGAGTCGTTGCAGATGATGTTGGAGCGGGGGGTGTTGGAGGAGGAAAACGGCCGTTGGCGTGTCAACGAAGAGCGATTGGCGAATTTACCGGTATCAGATACATTGAATACGTTATTATTGGCCCGTTTGGATAGTTTATCGATGCGGGCGCGGACCATGTTGCAGATTGCGTCGGTGATAGGGCGGGAGTTTGGACAAGAGATATTGGAGCAAGTGGGGGAGGATATTGATGAGGATGTGCTGGATCGATTATTGACTGAGTTGGTAGCGGCGGGGATGATTCAACAGGTTGGTTTACACCCACCGACGTATCGGTTTCAGCATACGGTGATTCATGAGGTGGTGTATAACAGTTTGTCGTATGCGCGGCGGCATGTGGTACATCAGCGAGTGGCGGAGTATTTATATGAGAAGCATCAGCCGCATGTAGAGCCGATATTGGGGATGTTGGCGTATCATTATGGGCGTAGTGATCAGCATGCGCAGGCGTTGGAGTATGGGATTGCGGCGGCGGATGAGGCGAATAAGATTTTGGCCCATCAAGAGGCGGTTGATCTGTATACGTTGGCGGAGACGCATTTAAAGCAGATGCCGTTGGATATGCATTGGGGGGTAGCGTTGCACATTTATCAGACGAGGGCGGGGGCGTTGCGGTTGTTGGGTGATTTGGGGAATGCGTTGCGGGATGCGCGGCGGGCGCAGGAGTTGGCGGAGCAGTACAATGATTTTTTGTTGGTGTTTCAGGCGCGGATTTTAGTGGCTAATATTTGTTATCAGTTAGGGGAGTATGAGGAGGTTAAGCGGGAGGCGGGGTTGGTGATTAATCATCGGTTTGGGCAGGTGCCGCCGGCGTTGATGGCCGAGGTTCAGATGTGGGCGGGGATGGCGGCGGTAGAATTGGATGAGCGACGGGTGGCGTTAGAGCATTTGCGTGAAGCGGAGCGTTTATATGGACGGATGAAGAATCATCAGGGGTTATCGCGGACGTTGAGCGCGATGGCGTTATTACAATATTCGGAGCAGGAGCCGCAGTTGGCGTTGGCGATTATGCAAAGGGCGGTTGATTTGGCGCGCGAGTTTGGGTCGCCGGCCCAGATTGGTGGGGCGTTGTATCAAGTGGGAGAGGTGCAGATGCGTTTGGGGCAGATGGAGGCGGCGTTGTCGACATTTTTAGAGGTGGTGCGTTTGGCGCGGGGGTCGAGTCGGCATTTGTTGGGGCAGGCATTGATTAAGTGGGGGTATATTTTGGGGTATTTGGGTCGGTATGATGAGGCGAAAGTGGTATTTGAAGAGGCGACAGATTTGTATGCGATGATGGATGATCAGCAGGGGTTGATAGATGGGTATTTATTGTGGGCGGAAGCGGTCTATTTACCATTAGAGGCGTGGGATGAAGGGGAGAGGTGTTTGGCGCAGGCGCAGAAGTTGATATTAAGTGCGGCGGAGAAGTATCGACAGAGGGTGGTGCAGTTGTTAACGAATTGGGGGCAGTTGGCGTATGGGCGGGGGGAGTGGGCGCGGTCGGCGCGCTTTTTATTAAAGGGGCGGGAGTTGGTGAAGCGGCACGGTTATTTTTGGTGGCAGTCAGCGATTGATTATTGGCTAGGTAAGTTGGCGGGGGAAAGGGGGGAGATGGAGCGGGCGCGGAAAGCGTGGCAGTCAGGATTGTTGGCGGCGCAGGGGAAAGGGTCGCCAGAATATTTGTCTTTGATATTATTAGAGTTGGCTCGGTTGGAGAGAGATGAGGGGAAGAGGTTGGTGTATATTGAGCATTGTTTGCAGGCGGTGGAGGATCGGGCTAGTTATCATGTGCGGCAGATTTGTCGTGAGGGGGTGGGGGAATTGATGGTGGCCGAGGGTGAAGATAAAAGGAATAAGGATGAAAGATGAGCAACAAGCGGTTGAGTGGCCGCAATTAGAACGGGTTAGTTTTGAGGAGGATAAGGAGCGAATCAAGGTTGTTTTGCCGGTGGACCGGCGGTGGCCGTGGTTGGGCTTGTATACAGTTTTGGTGTTGGTTTGGGTAGGCAGTTTAGTGTTAGGTTTTGGTTATTTATTTACAACGGTCTTGGATATTGTACGGGAAACGTTGAGTGGGTTTGCCTTTTTTGTGTATGTGTCGATTATTTTATTGATTTTGTATTTATGGTTACAGTTAGGTAGACGGATTGCGCGGTGGTGGCAATATTATTTAGCGGATCGGGAGATTTTGTTTATCCGGTCGGATATTGTGATTATTCGGCGGCCGGTGTCACTGTTTGGGGTGACGGATGCGTATGATCGGGCACATATGTCACCATTTTTCTTTAGTGATAAGCATCGTAGCCCCGCATTTCGGTATGGGAATAGAGGGATATTGTTTGGGGATAGTTTGACGGCAGATGAGCAAAAAATAACTTTAGCCGCATTGAATCAGCATTTGTTTCCGCATTGGCAAGATGATGATGAGGATGATGATGAGTTGTAGGCTATAAATTTGCGTTTAGAAGGGATTCGACAGACAATACCAGTAATATAAATTTCCGAAAAAATTGTTGAATTGAGGGCAGGATGAATTATGGTAACAAGAGAAACTAAAATTGACATTGAAATTGCACGGTCATTTATTTCTGCGGAGACAGTTAGAGCGATTGTGGCTGACAGTTATGATTTGGGTGAGGTTGTGAGTTGCAAATTGTTTAGCAAATTATTGCGGACACAGGATAATGATCATTATTTGTTGACGATGAAAGATGGGACGGAGTATGTATTTCGTTTG
Source organism: Anaerolineae bacterium (assembly GCA_035459145.1). Taxonomy (GTDB): domain Bacteria; phylum Chloroflexota; class Anaerolineae; order Promineifilales; family Promineifilaceae; genus DATHYN01. The sequence goes on from DATHYN010000048.1 coordinate 5,014, forward strand.
TACCAAGCGGGAGAAGGGATTGGGCGTCAAGAATCAGATTATTTATTTGAGATTGATTGGTTGACGCATTTGCATAAGCAAGGTGTTTTGGTGTCATATGCGATAGCGCACAAAGATGGTGGGCATTTAGGGTATATGGATGCACCAGAGGGGCGGCGTTATTATGCCTTATTTACGATGATTGATGGGCAAGCAATGGATGCGAAAGATCCTGATCAGTTGTTTGCGCTGGGGCAGGCGATGGCCCAAATTCATTTAGCGTCAAAAGGGTTTACATCAAAACATAAGCGGTACAAGACGGATTTGAATTATTTAATAGATGAGCCAATCGCTCGTATTCGGTCATTTTGGGGAGAGCATCGGGTAGCTGAATTAGAGACTTTAGAGGTTTCGGCGGTGGCGTTGCGGAAGAAAGTTGAGACGTTATTGGGGAAAGCGGGGACAGATGAAGGGGTGTGGGGGGTGATAGGGGGTGATTTTCATGGGGCGAACACCCGTTTTAACGAGGATGATGAGTTAGGCTTTTTTAATTTTGATTTGTGTGGCTATGGTTGGTGGGCGTATGATATCGCTGTCTTTTTGAGTAATACACCAGCGGTACAAACGAAATCAGCTTTATCAGAAGCATTTTTTGCTGGTTATTATTCGGTGCGGCCATTAAGGCCGGAGGAGCATGAGGCGGTGGCGTCGTTTATTAGTATTCGGCGAATTTGGTTGATGGGTAGTTTTGCTTTGGGTGATGGGTTGGCTGGGCATACGTTTGTGGCCTCGGCTTAGTTTGTCATAATCGGATTGAGTTATGTAGGGATTACCTGCATTTTGAGTATCAGATGCATCATTTAATACCAAAATTTATTCATGAGCAGTATCAAGCAGGCGTTACCGATGGTGAGTTAACGGCGGTGACGTTGTTTATGGATATTTCTGGTTTTACAGTGATGACACAGACGTTGATGCGGCATGGGCAAGAAGGGGCGGAGGTGTTGGCACGGTTGATTAATCGGATTTTCCGGCCGGTTATTTTGGCGGTATATGATCGGGGAGGGTTTATTATTGGGTTTGCGGGGGATGCGTTTACGGCGGTGTTTTTGCATGAGGAGGAGGGAGCAGCGCGGCGGGCGAGCGCGGCGGCGTTGGTTATTCAAGAGATTTTGGCAGTGGAGTCGAAGCAGGCGACACGGTTTGGGGAGTTTGTGTTGGCGGTGCGGTTGGGGGTGGCGGATGGAGATATTCGGTGGGGGATTGTGGGGCCGGCGCATCATAAGAGTTATTTTTTTAGGGGGCCGGGGGTAGAGAGTTGTTTTCGGGCGGAGGGGCAGGCATCGGCGGGGGAGGTGATTGTGACGCAGGCGATTCAGCAGGCGTTGCCGGCCGAGACGGAGGTGAGTGTGCGTGGGGGAACGTATGCGGTTTTGCATCAGTTACCAGAGCCGGCGACAGAGATTTTAGGGGAGAAGCCAGCCTCGGCCAACGTATTAATGATACAACCAGATATTGCCTCCCAGTTTTTCCCCCTTGATTTATGGTTAATGCCGACGCAAGAAGCGGAGTTTCGTGATGTAGCGATCCTGTTTTTGTCATTTCGGGGAGTGGATACCTTGGCGGATGTTGATGCGTTGGTGACGCATACGATGCCGATTATTGAGCAGTTTGGGGGGTATTTTTGTGAGATGGAGTTTGGGGATAAAGGGGGATTGATGTTGTTATATTTTGGGGCGCCGGTTTCACATGAGAATGATTTAGGGCGGGCGTTGGATTTTGTGCTGACGTGGGAGAAGTCATTGTTGAAATTGTCGTTGAGTACAGCGTGGCAATGGCGGATGGGGTTGACGGTGGGGCCAGTTTATGTGGGGTTGATGGGGATTTCATTGCGGGGGAAGTATTCAGCGTTGGGGGACACGGTTAATTTTGCGGCGCGGTTAATGACACGAGCGGAGTGGGGGCAAGTGTTGGTATCGGATGAAGTGGTCAAGCGTCAGCCAGATTTTCAATATCATTTGGAAGGGTCGTGGCATTACAAGGGGTTTAAAGAGGGGATTGACACGTATTCATTATTGGGGCGGAAATATCAGCAAGACGCGGATTTTGAGACCGTTTTATTTGGTCGGTCACAGGAGTTGGCGCAGTTGGTGACGGCGGCGCATCCGTTATTGGAGGGGCGGTTTGCGGGGGCGGCGTTGATTTATGGGGAAGCGGGGATTGGGAAATCCCATTTGGCGAATGAGTTACGGCAGGTGTTGGGGGATAAGGTGATGTGGTTAACGGGCCGAGCGGATGAAGTGTTACGTCAATCTTTTCATCCATTTATTTCGATTTTGAGAAGGTATTTTGGGGTGGTGGCGGATGCGCCGCCGGAGGAAAATCAGGCTAATTTTAACCAGCGGTGGCAGATTTTGCAGTTATCGTTGGCCGAGTTGCCGTCTTTGGATGCGGGGCGGTTGGTGGGGGAGATTAGTGAAGATTTAGAGCAACGGAAATGGGCCTTGGCGTCGTTGTTGGGTTTGGCATCGGCGGATGCGGTTTATGAGGGTTTGGAGTTGAAGGGGCGGCAGGAGAACATTTTATTTGCGTTGAAGAATTTGTTTTTAGCGGAGAGTTGTTTACAGCCGTTGGTTTTGGTTTTGGAAGATGGGCAGTGGATGGATGAGGCGTCGCAGACGACATTGGAGACGTTAACGCGGCAGGTGGAGATGTATCCGTTATTTGTGGTGATTACGGCGCGTTATCGGGGGGATGGTCAGAAGCCATCGTTTTCATTGGCGCCGAATACGGCGACGGTGTCGATTGAGTTGGATAGTTTGGATAAGGAGTCGTTGCGTTATTTGGCCGAGCATATTTTAGGGGGGCCGATTACGGCGCGGTTGAATGATTTATTGTACGTGAAGACGGGGGCGAATCCATTTTTTACACAGCAGTTATTGTATTATTTCGAAGAGACAAATTTGTTGTTGCAGGTGGAGACGCGGCGGGGGAAAGAGTGGGGGATTACAGATTTGGATTATGATTTACCGCCGAGTATTAAGACGGTTTTGATGGCGCGGATTGATCGGTTGGCGCAGCAAGTGAAAGAGGTGGTGCAGACAGCGGCGGTATTGGGTCGGGAGATTGATATTGCTGTATTGCAGAAAGTGTTACAGGAGTGGAAGGGGGAGGATGAGAATTTTGAGTTAGAGCCGGTATTAGCGATGGGGGTTGAGGAGCGGATTTGGCAGAATGTGAATGAGTGGCAATATATGTTTTGTCATATTTTGTTGCAGGAAGCGGCGTATAGTATGCAGTTGCGGCGGCGGGTGCGTTCATTGCATTTATTGGCGGCGCAGACGATTGAGCGTTTGTATGCGGATAGTTTGAGTCAGCATTATGAGTCGTTGTGTTATCATTATCGGCAGGCGGAGGCTTGGGATGATGAGTTTCATTATGTGTGGTTGGCGGGAGAGAAGATGTTGCTGAGTTGTGCGTTTAATACGGCCGTTTCTTATTGGCAGAGGGCGTTAGCGTTGTTGCCCCAAGTGTTGCAGGATGAGTTACCGTTATATCGGGATAGAATGATGATTGAGGGGGAGATTAAGTTGGGGACGGTGCATCGGCAATTGGGGAAGTTTAAGGAAGCGAGTGAGTATTTGCGGCGGTCGGTGGCGAAAGCGTTGGAGCAGGAGCATAAGCCATTAGCGATTATGGCGTTGAATGAGTTGGGGCATATTGCGATGGATGTGGGGGATAATGATTTGGCCGAGAGTTACTTACAGCAAGCGGTGGTGTATTCTGAGGAGACAAAGCATCAGTCGACATTGTTTAAGGCGTTATGGGGGATGGGGTGGTTGGAGTATCGGCGGGGTAATTATGAAGCGAGTCAGGCTTATGCGGAGCGTTGTTTGGCGCAGGCTGATACGGAAGAGCATAAAGCGGATGCAGGCAATTTGTTAGGGGCATTGGCGAATCATTATGGTCATTATGAGGAGGCGTTGGTATATTATGAGGAGGCGTTGGTGCGTTATCGGCGGGTTGGGCATCGGTCGGGAGAGTCGGCCTGTTTATCGAATTTGGGGGAAGCGGCGCGATACAAAGAGGATTATTATGGGGCGCGTTCATATTATGAAGAGGCGTTGCGCATTGATCGGGAGATAGGCAAGCAATTTGGGGCGTTGGTGTTGATGTTGAATTTGGGGCATACGGCGTGCGCGTTAGAGGAGTGGGGAGTGGCGTGGGGGTGGTATCGGCAGACATTGCATGATGCATGGCCATTGAAAAGTATACCTATTTTATTAGAATGTTTAGCGGGGATGGCGCAGGTGCATTTAGCGACGCCACAGCCGATGAGTAAGCAGCCACCATCATGGGCGGTGAAGTTGTTGGGGATGGCGTTGGCTCATCCGCACATTGATGCGGAGGCGAAGGGTCATGCGGAGGCGGTTTTGGTTTGGGTGCGGCGGCGGTTATCATCGACAATTATTCAGCCAGCGTTAGAGCAGGGGAAGGATATGAAGTTAGAGGGTGTGGTAACGTCGTTGTTGGCCGAGGTTTAAGGGGTGGTGTTAGGGGCAGGGAGCAAAGCATCTAGTTCGGCTAAGATATCATCGGGGACGAAGAGGATACCACCGGGGATGCCTTTTTGGCGGTATTGAGTGGGGGTTTGTTGGGCGGTGGTGTCGCCACAAGCACAGCCGATGCTGTCATACCAGCGGAGGATGTTTTCTTGGGGGTCGAAGTCGAGGCCGTGGACGCCGTTATCGGTGGCCCACATCCAAGTTGAGAGTTTGTTGCTCATGGTATTGTCCTTAATTAAGCAAGAAGTTTTCGAGGGAGCGCAGGGTGGAATCAACGCGGTCGGTATCGATTTGGTAACATTTAGCGCCGTGGCAGCGGCGTTCACGGAGGTAGCCGGTGGCGCTGAGCTGTTTGAGATGGCGAGAAGCGGCGGATTGGCTGAGGTCGAGAGCGGTCATAATTTGTTGGGAGTTATGTTCGCCGTTTTCGGTGAGGAAGCGGAGGATACGGAGACGGGTGTCATCGGCGAGGGCGTTGAGGCGGACGAGGAGTTCGTTGCGGTCGAGGTCAGGGTTATGGTGGAGGCTACCGGCGGGGAGGCGGGCGCCAAAGATGATGCCGAATTGGTTATCGTGTTTGAAGTGGCCGAGGTAGGGGCCGACGTGGGCGGAGGGGACGAAGAGGAAGGCGTCGGTTTGGGCGAGTAATTTTTCTTGCCAAGCGTTATTGGCGAGGGTTTGGCCGGTAACGAATTGGACCCGTTCGTGGCGGGGCATGGTGGAAAGGTCGATAGATTGGAAAGCTTGGATGGAGGCGTTGAGGAGGGGGGTGATACGGGTCCATTCGGGTTGCATGTAGGTGGTCCACATATAGTTGAGGTGGTTGATGATAGTGTCTTTAAGTTTGTGGGGTTGTTGGAGGAGTTGGTAGGCGTGGCGTTCGAGGGGTTCGTCGATATGTTCGGCGGAGAAGCGGTGTTGGAGGAAGGTGATGAAGGTATCGGCCGAGGCGAGGATTTCTTCGTTGGTAAGGTTGGGGGGTGGGGTATCAGTTTTATTGGGGATGGAGCGGTAGGCGTTGAGGAGGGTGTTGGGAAGGTCAGCTGGTGGTAGTTGAGCGAGGTGGGCGAGGTAAGCGGGGAAATCAGGCCAGAGTGTTTGTGGTCTAACTAGGTGATAAAAGCCAAGCATAACGAGACGATGGGTATACATCTCATCAGCGGCGGTTAGGGTGGCGGCGGTGGTGGTGATCCATTCATTGAGACCGGACAGAGTTTCGGTGCGGGTGAGGAGAAGGAGGCTGTAGAAGATATTTTGAGCGGGGGCGATATGGAATTGGTCATGGGAGGTGGTGGGTACGAGGAAAGATTGTGTTGGTAGCGGCATGGTATTGTCCTGTAGGCTAATAATTTCTTAGTCGTCTTACCCACTTGAGCGGGTTTTGTTGAGTATGGTAGCATGGAGGAAGATGATTGTCAACAGTTGGGGTTGGTTTTCATGAGGAGGGGGGTTAAAATAAGAAAATGAAAGTACCAACGATAGCATTGCTAATTAATCAGACGGAGACGATGTTCGATAATACGGCCGAGTGGTATGGGTTTAATGCGGCGGCACGGCATTTTGGGGTGAACACATTATTGTTTGTGGGACGAGCGTTGAATGAGCCAGGACAATTTAAGGCGCAAGCGAATATAATTTATGATTTAGTGGATACGGAACGTATTGATGGGGTTGTGATTCATAGTGGTGCTTTGGGGTGGTCAGTGGGGCGGGTGGTTATGGAGGCATTTTGTGCACGTTTTGCGGCTACGGTGCCCGTTGTGAGTGTCGAAGTGCCATTTGCCAACATACCTAGTGTGGTGATGAGTGATTATAAAGGGATACGGAAAGTGATGCATCATTTGATTGCTGAGCATGGGTATCAACGAATTGGTTTTATACGGGGGCCGGCGAATCATGTGGGGGCGGAAGCGCGGTATCAAGCGTATCAGGATGGGATGGCGGCGGCGAATCTGGAGATTGATCCTGAATGGATTACTACGCCGCATCATACATGGTGGCCTCCGCCTAACTTTGAACAGTTTGCGGCCGAAAATAAAGGGAAATTTCAAGCGATGGTAGGGGCGAGTGACAGTTTATCGTTGGCGATGACCCAAGCGTTGCAAAAACAGGGGCTGCGTATTCCGGATGATGTGGCGATAACTGGTTTTGATGATTCGTTAGAAAGCCAAGTGGCTATTCCACCAATGAGCACGGTTCAACCGGCACATGCTGATATTTTGTGGCAATCGGTGGCGTTGTTAATGAAGCAGATAAGGGGGGAAGCGTATGAGGATGTGGTGACGGTAGCACCGCGATTGTTGACGCGGCGGTCATGTGGGTGTGCGGTGGCACCGCCGTTGACATTTGAGTGGATGAAACCAATGACGCCGGCATTGATGACGCCGTCATTGGTTTCTGAATTGGATGATGTGTGGGCGCAGGCGACTCCGGCTTTATTAGAGATAGGTTGTCAATTGTTACCAGAATGGTCGGCCGAGCGAATAGAGGGATGGTTGGAGAAGATAGGAGGGGTGTTAGCGGAGGGTTTGGTGGAGCAGAAGGCAGATGTTTTTATAGCGGCGTTAGAGAAGATTTTGTATGATGTGCATCGGTTGGGGAAGCCGATTGCGCCGTGGCATGATTGGGTGTCGGCGTGGCAGGCGGTGTTGGCTGATTGGTTGGCGGTCAAGGGGTGGCAAAAGAGAGCGGCGATGATGTGGTCACAAAGTCATCGGCTTATTAGTGAGATTGCTGCTTGGGGGGGATTGCATCAGCGGTATGAGTTTTTACGTGAGCGGAGTGGGGGGCGTGATTTATTGAAGGATATTAGTGTGACGTTTGGGGTGACGGCGTTGTTGGATGTGATTGTGCAGGCGTTACCGAAGATGGGGTTGGATGATTTTTATTTATCGTTGTATGAGCGGCCGGAGCGGCCGAGTGAGCAGGCGCGGTTGATATTGGCTTATCGGGCACAGGAGCGGTTAGCATTACCGGAGGGGGGGATTTTATTTGAGACGCCGAAATTAATTCCTGAAGGGTTAATGCCGGAGCAAGAGCCGTTTCATTTAATCGTGATACCATTATATTTTACGGATAAGCAGTTAGGGGTGTGTTTGGCTAATGATGTGCCTGTTTTGGATTTTGATGCGTTATTGCGACAGATGAGTAATGCGTTGCATGGGGCGTTGTTGGTGCAGAAGCAGATGGCAGCGGAGCAGGCGGTATCACGGTATGCGCGGGATTTGGAAGCGGCGGCGCAGGTGGGAACGGCCGTTGCCTCTATCCTCGACATCGACCAGTTAATGCAAACAGTGGTTGACCTGATCCAAAAACGGTTTGATTTTTATCAAGTACAAATATTCTTGTATGAGGATGAGACCGAAGTTTTAACTTTAAGTCATGGTTCGGGCCAGCGAGGGCGTTTGTTGCGCCGGGATGGGGTGGTGATTGCCCGGGGGCATCGGTCGTCGATTGTGGCCCGGGCGGCACGGCAACGGGAAGGGTTTTTTGTCAATAATGTACATACTTATGAAGATTATTATGCGCATCGGTTGATACCAGCGGTGCAGGCGGAGTTAGCGGTGCCGATGATCGCTGGTGATAAGTTGGTGGGGGTGTTGGATATTCAAGCGAAGGAGACGGAGCGGTTTAATTTAGATATGGTTCATTTGCAGACGACATTGGCGGCACAAGTGGCGATTGCGATTGAGAATGCGCGTCAATTTAGTCAGAAGCGGGCGGCGTTGCAGGCGGCCGAGCAGGCGCGGCAGATAGCGGAACAGGCGAATCAAGCGAAAAGTATCTTTTTGGCTAACATGAGTCATGAGTTACGGACGCCATTAAACGCGATTATTGGTTTTGCGCAGTTATTAGAGAAAAGCCAACGGTTATCGAATCAAGATCGGGAGCATGTGGCGACGATTAGTCGGAGTGGGAGTCATTTGTTGGGGTTGATCAATAATGTTTTGGAGATGTCAAAAATTGAAGCGGGGCATGTGGTTGAGGTTGAGCTAAAAGATTTTGATTTGCATCGTTTGATAGCTGAGTTGGAGGAGATGTTTGGGTTGCGGTGCCGTCAGAAAGGAATTCGGTTGCGGGTGCAGATGGCGGCGGAAGTGCCTCGTTATATTCATAGTGACGAGATGAAATTGCGGCAAGTTTTAATTAATTTAATTAGTAATGGGATTAAATTTACAGAGCGGGGGGAGATTCAGGTGGCGATCGCCTTTTTATCATTGCCGGAGCAAGAGTTATGGGTGGCGGTGCAAGATACGGGGCCGGGTATTCCCTTAGAAGAGATGGATGATTTATTTGATACGTTTGTACAGACGAGTGCGGGGCAGGCATCGGGGGAAGGGAGTGGGTTGGGGTTGGCGATTAGCCGTCGTTTTATTCGGTTGTTGGGTGGGGAGTTATGGGCGGAGAATGTGGATGGGAAGTTGGGCCGAGGGGCTGTATTTAATTTTCGGGTACCATTGAGTCAAGCGGCGGGGATTGAGACGGCGGGGAAAGTGACAGGGATTGAGACGGATGAACGGGAGCAACGCATTTTGGTGGTCGATGATAATGCGGATAATCGGTTATTATTGACATTTCGTTTCAAAGAGGCTGGTTTTGTCGTGAAAGAGGCAGGGAGTGGGCGGGAGGCATTGGCGATATATGAGACGTGGCGGCCAGATATGATTTGGCTTGATATACGGATGCCGGAGTGGGATGGTTTTGAGACGATGCGACGGATTCGAGAGGTTGTGGGTGATGGGTTACAGCCAGTGATTGTGGCGGTAACGGCCGATGCTTTTGCGGAAGACAAGGAGCGGATTTTGGCGGCGGGTTTTGATGATTATGTACCTAAGCCAGTGCCTGAAGAGATGGTTTGGGCGAAAATTCAGCATCATTTAGGGGGGCGGTTGCAGGTGACGGCGGCCGAAGATGATAGTGAAGACGAGTCAGTTGAGGAAATTGATTGGCGTAAGGTGCCGTTAGCTACGAGACAATCCTTACAACAAGCGATTAACCATTTAGATATTGATGCTTCTTTGGTATTATTGGAAGAGGTAGCGACTTACGAACCGGTAGGCGCTGCGTTTTTAAGAGATTTGGTAAATGAATTTCGGTTTGATGATTTAATTGCATTAATGGAGCAGATACTCATTGAGTAAGGTAAACGGTGACCACGCTGAAATTTTAATTGTTGATGATACCGTTGATAATTTGAAATTATTACGTGATATATTAAGCCAACATGGTTATAAAGTGCGGGTGGCTTATAATGGGGCGCTGGCGTTGCACTCGGCCCAACTATCCCCGCCAGATTTAATCTTGCTAGATATTAATATGCCCGATATGGATGGGTATGAAGTGTGCCGGCGATTACAAGCGGTACCGAGTTTAGCCGATATTCCCATCGTTTTTGTGAGTGCTTTGGGGGATGTTGACAATAAAGTGGAGGCATTTCGGGTAGGAGGGGTCGATTATTTAACCAAACCATTTCAAGTCGAAGAGGTATTGGTTCGGGTACGGACGCATTTAGCATTGCGTGAGCGGACGAATCGTTTATCACGTTCATTGCAAGATATGGCGCAGTTATTGATGGCCGCACAAGCGTTGTCGCGGGGGCAAAGTTTGGAGCAGATTACATTACAGCTATTACAACATGGGGGGCAATTGATGGGGGCGGAGCAGATGGTATTGACATTGTTAGAGGTTAAGCGGGAGACAATTGTTTATCAAGAGTCGTACGGGAAAGAGATTTTAGGTGAGTGGCGGGTTGATTACGAGACGGCGTGGTCGGGTTTGGTGGGTGAGGCGATGCGGACGCAACGGCCGTTACTGTTAGCGGGTGATGATTTGCCTTATCCTGAAGTGGGTGGGGTGGTGGTGATGCCTTTGCGGGCGCAGGAGAAGGTGATTGGGGCGTTGATGGGGGTGCGGGGAGAGGGGAAACGGCCGTTTGGGCAACATGATTTGGATTTGGTGTTAACTCTGGCAACCCAAGCGGCGACAACGATTGAGAATGTGCGTTTGCAGGAACAAGCGTCAAAATTGTTGCTGAATATTTTACCCGAGCCGGTAGCGAAGCGGTTGCAAGCAGGGGAAGAGCGAATTGCTGATAGTTATGAAGAAGTAACGGTTTTGTTTGCGGATTTGGTAAATTTCACACCATTTGCCGCTCGGCTTAATCCCGATGCGTTAATTGTGTTGCTCAACGATATTTTTTCAAGGTTTGACCATTTGGCATTGCAGTATGGGGTGGAGAAAATTAAGACGAATGGGGATAACTATATGGTGGTGAGTGGTGTGCCGGCGCCGCGTGCGGATCACGCGGCGGCGGCGGCGGGTATGGCGTTAGCGATGGTGGAAGCTTTAGCTGATTTTAATGAAGCGAATCAGACGGATGTGGATTTGCGCATTGGTATTCACACTGGTCCGGTTGTGGCGGGGATTATTGGGGTGACCAAATTTAGTTATGATTTGTGGGGAGATACGGTTAATGTGGCGAGTCGTATGGAATCGCAAGGCGAGGCGGGCGCGATTCAGATTTCAGCAGTCGTCTATGAACATATTAAAAATGCGTTTGTGTGCCAGCAACGCCCCCCTATTGATATCAAGGGTAAGGGGTCGATGGTTACCTATTTCCTACTTGATCGTATCATAGAATAAGCAACCTTTACTATAGGGGATTAAGTTGTTTGGCCTAAAGATTTTGCACTTTTGAAATTGGTGTGCAACTTTCACCTCACCTTTGCCGTATAGATAACTGAGCAGGAGAAAGGAAAGCTCGTAATCAATGAAATAAGAGGTGATTAGATGTCTGAAGAAACTGTTTATAAAGCACAAGTAGAAGGTAAAGAGCCCAATCCGTTAGCTATGGGTTTAATAACCTTAGGCTTGTTTTGGCTTATCGTACGCTTTTTCCATATCGATTTGATGAGTTGGCTGTGGCCAGCATTTACGATTATTTTGCCGGGTGCTATTTTATTGTGGCCGGCACGGCGGTCGACAGCTGATAAGCGACATGGTTTGTCCTTTTTGGCAATGCCTGGTGGTTTTCTTGTGGCTGTGGGTAGCGTTATGCTCTTCCTGAATGGGATTAATCATATGGAAGGGATTAGCTATATGTGGCCACTCTTTTTTGTGGGTGGGATTAAGGGGTGGAACTATGCCCGTCGTTTTGATAAAGATGATGTCAATTTGCCTAGCCGTGAGCGGTGGGTTAAACGATTGGTTTATTTGACCGGTATGTTGACACTTTTCTTTGAGCTATTTGTTTTCCAAAGCTTGCCGTTATGGGTGCCATTGTTAATTATTGGTTATGGTATTTACTTATGGCGAAGTGAAGCATAACGCAGGTAGATGAACCAAGCCAAAAATTTAGTAGAAAAATAGATCTGATTAATAAATTAAGTGGAGATAGTAAAATGAGTAAAGAAGAAACACAAGAGATTCCTATTGAGGAAGAACAACATGAAGAAGAACATGTATGGACAGAAGAGTTCCAAGTAGCCGGTTCTGAGTTATGGAACACATTAATGAGTTTGGTGGATGAAGCCAATGTACGGCGTGTAATTATCAAAGATGCCAATGGGAAAACTTTAGCCTCTATGCCGCTATGGGTCGGAATTGGGGCGGTGGCGATTATGCAAGTGTATGCGGCTATCGCTTTGATTGGTGCTTTGATGTTTAGCTTGTCGATTACGGTGGAGCGGGCGGAGAAGAAGCCGGAAGCGGTTGAGGATATTGATGTTGAGGTTGTGGGGGAAGGGGCTTAAGACGGAAAGTCGTTAAGTTAGGAGCATGGGGTGGGGGGGGAGTTAGGTTAACCTGAGTTCGATAATTGATTAAACCGTTGGATGAGTTGGTTAATGTATTTTTAGGGTAGATTTCTCGACTTCGTTCAATCCTTGATTTAGGGGTGAGGCTTGTCGAGTGTGGGACGGATTGAACTGCGCTCGAAATGACGTTGGGCCGAGGGGGAGATTGTGAAGCGACCATCCCTCGACTTCGTTCAATCCTTGATTTAGGGGTGAGGCTTGTCGAGTGTGGGGCGGATTGAACTGCGCTCGAAATGACGTTGGGCCGAGGGGGAGATTGTGAAGCGACCATCCCTGCGCTCGATATGACAGTTGTTGGGCGCATTATCATGTCTCTTCTCGTGGGTTTGTTTAATCACCGTAGTTTAGCTCTAAGCCGCGGATACGGCCGATGATGTATTCGAGCGTGGCAATGACGCAAATAGCGGCGATGTTGGTGCCAACGGTGAGGGAGAGGGCGAGGCCGAGATAGCCAAAAACTAGAGCAACGGGACCACCTACACCTTGCCATAACCAAGCTTGTAGATCGAAAAGGTAGAGAATAACGGCTAAAACGGCGAGGGTGATGCCAAACGCGGGCCAAGCACGGCGGTCGGAGGGGCTGGGCATCATGGCGTTACTGACAGCAAATAGTAGATAAAGCCAAACAAGAAAATCATTGGTTTGGAAAGTTTGATTGATGAGGGAGCTGGTGGCGGCCAAATCGTTTTGGCGAATAGCGAGGCCGAGGTCATCGACATTAAACACTTGGAAAGCGATTAAGAGCGTGATGATTGTGCCGCTAATGAGAGGGGCTCCCCCAATGAGCGATTCGCGCACAGGGTCAAGCCCTTTGGTCCGATAATATTCAACATAACCAAATTGGACGCCCCCATTTTCTTTGATTTGGGGAATGACGGAGATTTGGCCGGTGCGGACGCCGAGCAGATTAGCCATGAGCCAATGACTTAGTTCATGAATAACTACACCGGGAAAGAAAACGAGGGCATATAAGATAAAGGCCCAATCGTGTCTTTTGGTGATGAGCAGGGCAACCCCTTGAATATGTTTGTGGAGCCAGCGCTGGGTCATCAACAAAAAAGGGATGATGATGATGACCCAAACAAAGGGCATGAAACTATCGCCTATCATTTGGCATTAGCTACCAACTCAATGAAACTAGCGGTGAGGCTAGCACCACCGACCAGAGCGCCATCAATATCTGGATGGGCCATATAATCGGCGATATTATGTGGTTTGACACTGCCGCCGTATTGGATGCGAAGCTGTTGGGCGGCATCGTGACCGAAGAGATCGGCGACGGTGCCACGAACGGTGTCACCGATGATTTGGCCGGCGAGGTCAGCGGTAGCTGATTTGCCGGTACCGATGGCCCAGATAGGTTCATAGGCGATGACACATTTAGCGACTTGCTCGGCGGTCAAGTTGGCGAGGGCGGCGGTGACTTGACCACTGACAAAGGCATGGGTTTCACCCGCTTCATTTTGGGCGAGCGACTCGCCGACACAGATGATGGGGGTGAGATTATGGGCGAGGGCGGCGATTACTTTTTTGTTGACATTTTCATCGGTTTCGGCGAAATATTGGCGACGTTCAGAGTGACCGAGGATAACGTATTGGCAATAGGGGATGATCATATTGGGGGCGAGTTCACCAGTATAAGCGCCGTTGTTGGCGAAATGCATATTTTGGGCACCGACGCCGATGGGGGTATTGGTGAGGGCGGCGGCGACGCCGACGAGGGCAACGGCTGGTGGACAGACGACGCGGTCGACACCTTCGATGGCGATCAGTTGATCACGAATTTCGGTGACGAAGTTGATGGCTTCATCTGTTGTTTTGTTCATTTTCCAATTGCCGGCAATGATAGGGGTACGCATGGGATAAAAACTCCTATTAATGTTATTTGGCGAAACTCAGAGCACGGGTTTCGCGAATGACAGTTACTTGAATTTGGCCTGGGTATTGCAAACTTTCTTCAATCGTTTTGGCGATATTTTTAGAGAGACGCATGGCGCCTAAATCGTCGATGGCGTTTGGTTTGACCAGGACACGGATTTCGCGGCCAGCTTGGAGGGCATAGGCACCTTCGACGCCTTCGAAGGAGGTGGCGATATCTTCCAGAGTGCGGACACGTTTGATGTAATTTTCAAGGCTTTCGCGACGGGCGCCGGGCCGAGCGCCGGAGATGGCGTCGGCGGCTTCGACGATAATGGCCTCGACTGTTTCTTGTTCGACCTCATGGTGGTGGGCGGCGATAGCGTTGACGATATTGCGCGGCATTTTAAACCGTTTGACAAAATCGGCACCTAATTGGGCGTGGGTACCTTCTTGGTCATGGTCCATCGCTTTGCCGAGGTCATGGAGGAGGGCGCCGGTTTTGGCGACATTGACATTGGCGCCGATTTCGGCGGCGAGCATGGCGGCGATTTTAGAGGCTTCCACGGCGTGGAAGAGTTGGTTTTGACCGTAGGAGGTGCGGTATTTGAGGCGGCCGAGCATTTTGATAATTTCAGGGTGGAGGCCGTGGACATTGGCTTCATAAGCGGCTTGTTCACCAGCTTCTTTAATGACTTTATTGACTTCACCACGGGCATCTTTGACTAATTTTTCGATACGGGCTGGATGGATGCGGCCATCAGTGATTAATTTGGTGAGGGCGCGACGAGCAACTTCACGGCGCACAGAATCGAAACTGGAGATAGTGACTGATTCGGGGGTATCATCGACAACGATGTCGACGCCAGCCGCTTGTTCGAAGGCGCGGATATTGCGGCCACTGCGGCCGATAATACGTCCTTTCATATCTTCATTAGGGATAGGGACGACGGAAACGGCCATTTCAGCAACTTGGTCACTAGCGACCCGTTGCATAGCGGTGGCGATAATGCGACGGGCTTTCACCTCGCCCATTTCTTTGGCCTCGGCCTCAATTTCGCGCATGACGCGGGCCATATCTTGGCGGGCTTCTTTTTCGACGGCGTCAAGCAGTTGCTGTTTGGCTTCGTCGCTGGTCATGGCGGCAACTTCTTCAAGCTTTTCTTGCCGTTCCGCTTCAAGCCCATCAAGCCGTTCACTGCGTTTATCGAGCTTGCTTTTGCGCCGATTTAACTGTTGTTCCCGTGCTTCGAGACGTTTGGTGGTACGGTCAAGTTCTTCGGCCCGTTTATCTTGTCGTTCTTCACGACGGGTAATATCTTGATAGCGGCGCTCGATATTTTTTTCGGCATCACGGCGTAGTATTTGTGCTTCTTCGCGACCCGCTTCAAGGGCAGCTTTGCGTTCTTCTTCGATCTCTTGGCGTTGGCGTTGGCGTTCGCTTTCGAGACGTTCATATTCGGCCTCTGTTTTGGGCCTTTGGGTATACCAGACGCCGGCGCCGCCGGCGATGGCTCCCACAAGTAGCCCAATAATGAGACCTATAACGATTTGTCCCATAAGTTAATAATCTCCTTTAGGTGTTATCCTCAGCGGGAAACTCGATAGTGTCCATAATCTGAGGCAGTATAGTTTGAATGAGAGGGTAGGCGAAGCCACGCTGTCCTAGGAAGCGGATCATTTTTTGTTTAAATTGATCGGCTGGTAGGTTTTGCCAGCGTCGTGCTTTTTTTTGGCCTACATGGAGGGCAGCCGCTGTTTCATCGACATCAGCTAAAAGTTCATCGATAATTTCTCTGGCCACTCGTTTTTGTCCTAATTCTTGACGTAAGGCTAAGTGGCTACGCGGCTTAAAGGCTTCACGCTGTTCAATCCAATATTGGGCGAAAGCGTAATCATCGAGATGTTGACGGGCGGTTAAATCATCGAGAATGGTGGTGATGATTTCGGCGTCAATCCCTTTTTTGTGTAAATGGCGCTCGACCTCATACCGGCTACGGGGGCGGTAACTGATATAGTTCCAGACAAGTTGGCGGGTGGTAGCGAGCGCTTCTTCATGTTGTAATGTGGCTATTTTTTCAGGGGTTAGGGTTTGCCCGATTTGCAAGGGGGCGGCGACATCAACAGTTAGGCCGAAGGCAAATTCACCATCCAAGAAAATACTTAGACGGTTTTTATTTTTTTGCTGGGGGCGAATTGCTGTGATTTGCTGTGCCATAGTATCCTAAAAAAAAAGCCGTGGTTTATTATCCACGGCAATGGCACCAGCAAAGAGAAAAAGGTGATAGCGATATAAAATAGCGATAACTCGGTTAAGATTACCGAGTTAAAAGCTACTAGATTTAGTTTAGTGGGGACGATATTGGCTAATTATGGATAGATATACAGTTAGCCATCATTACAAATTAGAGCATCATCAACGCCTCAAAGCGGGAGAGAGAGAGCAATCGTCCTAAACTATTTTTGATATCAGCTGTTTCGTGGGATTATCTGATAGAGGAATAAGCTAGAGGGGAATCAGATTAGGGGGATGACAGCTGTTTGTCGCATTTTTTTCGCAAGTGACGTGTAAACATCGCTTGTAGGGTGCCATTATACGTGTTTGTTATTTATTGTGAGCGAGAGGAGAAGAGAGAAATCGCTCGCATCAGGCTGGGGGGATTTTGATACGGGAATAATGCCTGATTAATTATATCATGGTTATTGGTTATAATTTTACACCATGATGGACTAAAAAGTCTATGCAGATATGAGATCTGCTTAAGAATCGGCCTCATCGGTTTCGACGGGGCCAGGCAGGCCGGCGGCTTTGCGGATAGCGAGGTCGAGTTCAGCCATTAGTTCGGGGTTTTCGCTGAGGTAGACTTTGGCATTTTCGCGGCCTTGGCCGAGGAGGGTATCGCCATGACGATAGTAGGCGCCCCGTTTTTGGAGAATATCGTAGGTGACGCCTAAGTCGATGATATCGCCGGTGAGCGAGATGCCTTCGTTGTACATGATGTCGAATTCGGCTTCGGTGAAGGGGGGGGCGACTTTATTTTTCTTAACTTTGACGCGGGTGCGGTTACCGATGGCATCGCCACCACTTTTGAGGGTTTGGATGCGGCGGATATCGAGGCGGACAGAGGCGTAAAATTTGAGGGCATTACCACCGGTGGTGGTTTCAGGGTTACCAAACATAACGCCAATTTTCATGCGGAGTTGGTTGGTGAAGATAACCATCGTTTCTGTTTGTTTGATGACGCCAGAAAGTTTGCGTAAAGCTTGAGACATGAGGCGAGCTTGGAGGCCCATATGGGAGTCACCCATTTCGCCTTCGATTTCGGCGCGGGGGACGAGGGCGGCGACGGAGTCGATGACGACAACGGCCATGGTGCCGGAACGGATGAGGGCATCGGCGATTTCGAGGGCTTGTTCACCGGTATCGGGTTGGGCGATGTAGAGGTTTTCGATATCGACGCCACATTGGGCGGCGTAATTGGGGTCGAGGGCGTGTTCCATATCGATGAAAGCACAGACGCCGCCCCGTTTTTGGGCTTCGGCGATGATATGTTGACAGAGGGTGGTTTTACCGGATGATTCTGGGCCGTAGATTTCGATGATACGGCCGACGGGGACGCCGCCGACGCCGAGGGCGATATCGAGAGAGAGAGAGCCGGTAGGGATGGATTCGACTTGCATATGGGTAGCTTCGCCCAAACGCATGATAGCGCCATCTCCATATTTTTTCTGGATATTAGCAATTGTTGTTTCTAAAATATGCTCGCGACCTTTTTTACTCACAGATCTTTCACCTTTTCATTATATGTTTATAGACATTGTAGTGTACAATAGCGTTATGGAAATAGCAAACAAAATTCAGGTAAGACAAGCAATATTTGATGATCGTTCACGAATCACGCAGTTATTACAGCAAGCGCGATATCGGCATTACCATGTTGATTGGAGTTTGCCCGTTGATTGGTTAGGGTCGGCGGGCTTTGTGGTGGGGGAGCGGGAAGTGCCGAGTCGGCGGGAAGGGGAGACGGCATTGACGTTAGCTGGCTGTTTAGCGGTGGTGCCGGATCCGGTGCCGGTGGCGTGGGTGAGAGTGGCGGCGGTGGCGTATCGGGAGCGGGCGTTGCCGTTGATTGAAGAGATGTTAGAGAAAGTGGTTGGGCCGTTGCGCGAGGAGGGGGTGTCACAAATTGCGTGGTTAGCGGTAGAAGCGTGGTGTAACGATGTGTTACGGCAGTTATCGTTTGAGCGGATTAGTTATTTAGAGAGTTATGTGAAAGATAATTTAGAGATACCGGATGTGGGGGGTAAGGATGTGAAGGTACGGCCGGCGACGCCGGCTGATTTTCCTATTTTGGTGGCGATGGAGGCGCGGGCGTTAGATGGGCCGTGGCGTCATAGTCAGGTGGCGTTAGAGCAGGCGTGGTCGCAGATATTGAGTTTTGATGTGGCCGAGGATGATGAGGGGGAGATTATTGGTTTTCAATATAGTATGCAGGGTCAATCGGGGGCGGGGCATTTGGTGCGGATTACGGTTGATCCGGCGTGGCAGGGGCAGGGAGTTGGTTCGGCGTTGATGCGGACAGCGTTAGAGGGGTATCAACGGCATGGGTTACGGCACGCGTCATTAAATACCCAAGCTGATAATGTGACATCACACCGATTATATGAAAAGTTTGGGTTTTATCCAGGTGGGTATCGGTTACCTATTTGGGGATTGAATATATAATGTAGATAGGGGGGGATATGATAATATATAATGTAGATAGGGGGGAAT
>DATHYN010000049.1:0-1009 GCA_035459145.1 Anaerolineae bacterium
AAATCCCCACCCCCCAACGCAATGGTGTTAACACCCCCAATGGATCATAATCCGTATCCTGCTCCACCTCATATGACCACGCCCCAGGGCCACCCACAGCTAACGCCACCAATGAAATCAAGACCAAAATACTTGCCGAAAACGTAGGCAACACAAAAACTTCACCAGGCAACACCTGATACCCATTCTGCACCAACCCAAAGAGCAAATAAAGCTCAAAACTAAGGATCTGTACGATAGCTACCCGTCGTGTATACGCTCCCAAAAAGAACGATAACCCACTAAAAAAGGCTACCGCCCCAACTACAAACACCAACAGCTCCGCCCATGGCAAACCCATTTGCGTCAATGTATACACCGTACTATCACGGCTCGCATCATCCAGCATAATAGGACCACCAACCCACATTAAGTACACACCTAATGCTATCCGCAAAGGAATGGGCGAAAAACGATGCCAGTTATTCGTCATTACAGACCTCCTCAAAACTTCTTTTGGACATGGCTATCACACATCTTCTTAAATAGTTCGCGCTAACCACAGCCCCCAGACAATGATTTTTAAATTTAAACAATACAATTCATGAATCATAGCGTAAACACTATCAACATTTTTGCTCCTCCTATTATAAAGTGATTCCCAATAAAGTAAAGGAAAATGACGCCTCTTTCATTATTCCCACCCTAATTTTCACCAATTTCATCGCCGATGGCGGTATTTTCACTTTATCAGCGTTGAATAAGTAGCTATTTATTCAACGCTGGTCATCACCAACACACCACTTAACAAAATCCGACCAGCCAATATTAAGGAGAACTTTATCATGTCCGTTCGGCTACGTTTACCCCTTCATTGGCTTTATCTACCTCTGCTTTTACTCACCATCCTCTTCATCTCTTCCCCCACCACCGCCTATTTTCCCCCCGACCCATTCAACACACAATCAACACCCGCTACCCTACTCACCACACAAACACCAACATCTACCCAGACGTTCATCTTCAAAAC
>DATHYN010000050.1:0-20658 GCA_035459145.1 Anaerolineae bacterium
TCTTGACCATTTCGGTTATCTTTTTTGCAATTTCTGGTATATTATTCATTAGGGCATCCTCTGAACTTTGTTTTTTGTCTTAATTCAAAATATCAGTTGATGCCCTTTTTTGCAATTCATGACAAGTCGTTAATGCACCCGGTATGATAGGCGTTTGTGGGTGGGGAGGCAAGTTTATTGTCGGATTGGCAGGAATTGGGGTTGTGTGTTGTTGTTTGAGTCTAGGCGTAAATTAGATTATACTTAATTCATCAATTCATTGGTTGTGTTGACATTTCGTCTGGTATAGGCTGATTTTATACCAGACCAAATGTCAACACAACCTAGCTAACCAAGGAGGTTGCGATGCAGCAGTATCAATATGTGGGGAGATGGGTGATGGGGCTGTTTTTGTTGGCTTGGGTGGTGTTGAGTGCGGGGGTGGTGCAGGGGCAAGAGGCGGTGCCGGTGACGACGTCGGCGGGGCAGGGAGAATCGCCGTATTATGTGGTGAAAGCGGGGGATACATTGAGCCAAATTGCGTTGGAATCGGGGGTGGGATTGCAAGAAATTGTAGAGGTTAACGGTATTGAGAATAAGAATAAGATTGTGGTGGGACAAGAGCTGGTTTTGCCGGGGGTGACGGTGGCGACGGTGCCGCCAGCGGCCGTGGTAGAGACGCCGACTGAGGTGGTGGCGACACCAGAAGAAACGTTTACGGGAGAATTTTATGTGGTGAAGTCGGGGGATGTGTTGTCGGTGATTGCCAAGATGATGGCTATGTCGGTGGATGAGTTGGTGACGATGAATCATATCGAAAATCGGCATATGATTTATGTGGGGCAACGCATTTATCGGACGCAACAGCCCGCGCCGGTTGTGGAGACGGAAACGGATACGGAAACGGACGCAGAAACGGATGTCGAAACGGAGACAGAGGTTGAAACTGATGGTGATTTGGTTGTGACTAGTTTACCATTGAACTATGAAGTTCAGGCGGGTGATAGTCTAGACAAAATTGCGGCTGGTTTTGGGGTGTCTGTTGATGATTTGGTGGCTTATAATGAGATTAGTTGGCCAAAATATATTGTGGCGGGTGAGATGATTCAGATTCCGCCAGGTGTTAGTGAGAAAAATGAGGGGCGTTATTATTATACGATTCAGCCGGGTGATCAGTTGTGGGAGATCGCTTTAGCGACGGGCAATTCGTTGAACAGTTTGGGGGATGCTAATCAGATTGAGAATGTGAATAAGATTTACATGGGGCAACGGCTCTGGATTCCGCAGGTTGGTAATTAAGTGATGGGGGGAGCTTTGGTTATAAATTGTTATGAGTGATGTATTTCCACAGTATTATCGTTGGTTACAGCAACTTTTATGGATTGATCAGTTAAAGATCGATAGTGCGTGGACGCCGAAAATGGTGGTGGCTAAGATTGAGAAGTTGGTGACGGGGGCGCCGCCACCGGCGACGCCACGTTATCAAGGGCATGTTGAGGGGCAGGCGTTTGAGTTTAAGCATTTGGAGAGTGGCCCGTGGTCGCGGATACCGTTGGTGCGGGGGGAGGTGGTGGCGGCGGAGTATGGGAGTCGGTTGTATGTGACGTTGACGCCACCAGCTAATTTGGTGGTGTCGTTGTGGTTGGGGTATATGTTATCTTTTTTGGCTTGTGGCGGGGTATTGTGGCAGTTATGGTTGGATGGGGCTATATTGGCGGTGGCGTGGGCGTTTTTGGCGGGCAGTTTTTTGGGTGGGGGGAGTTGGGCGATTTTTGGGTTATTGTATGCGCCGGAGCGCAATGAGGAGCGGGATTTTTGGTTGCAATTATTGCCGCCGCCACCGATTGCACCATTGCCGCAGTTAGCAAAGCATCGGAAGCTGACGAAAACGGTGCAAAAGGAGTTGGTGGGGTATTTGCAGAGTGCGGAGCGGTTAACGGCCGTTCACCGCGTCCAACAGCTAACCGAATGGCCCCTCAAAGAGAGCCGTGAATATGTAGATTTGCTGGCCCGAAAACAGGTAGATGCGGCCCATGATGAAGAGATTCGACAGTTGTTAGTGCGGGGTTATAAAGAGGGGGCGGTCCAGCGGTTACAGGAGCGAACGGGCTGGAGCGAGCAGGAAGCGGCCGTTTATGTGGCCGATTTGGAGCAGCGGTTGCGGCCGACGGAGAAGAGATAGGGTTAGATGATGGTGTTGATGGTATACTAGTGGGGTGCTGATGATGGCGCATCGGTTATAGAGATGTCGAGGTGATTGCTAAGGAGAAGCAGATGAGAAAAGATGGGTATAGGGCACAGCAATTGTTGGCGGCAGTATCACAGGTATGGTTGATGAGGGCGGGAGAGGTGAACAATGGATAATGGGCTAAGTAACTATCAAGGGGCATCGATCCGACGGGATTTGATTTTAAGCTTGGTTTTGACGATTGTAGTTGTGTTTGTAGTTATCGGATCGTTGTTTTTTTATTTTACGGCGCAGCGGGCCGAGCAAGATTTAGAGCAACAGATGGTTGATACGAGCAGTCGTTTGGCTGATGTGTTAGGGGCCGCGATTTGGAATATCGATGATTTGTTAATTGAGAATATTGTTGAAGCGTATTTAGAAGCAGAGCATGTTGTTGGGATTCGCGTGGTGGATATGGATGGGCGGATGTTGTATGAAGCGGGCAGAAGGGAGCAGGAGGCGGCAATACAACAGACGGAGGTGATATATTTTAATGAGCAAGAGGTGGGGCAATTGGTGTTGACTGTGACACGGGCGGGGATTGTTGCCCAGCAGAGAGTGATTTTATTGCAGACAGCGCTGATTTTAGCGTTTGTGTTAGGGGCGGTGGTGGTGGTTACCCGTATTGTGTTAAATCGTTTTTTGACCGAACCTTTGGCTCAATTGGCGCGGCGTATCGACCGGATTGCGACAGGGGATTATGAGTATCGGTTGGCTTCGATGCGGCAGGTAGAGGTTGATTTCATTGGGCAACGAGTGAATTTAATGGCGGAGCAGATTGCTAAGCGGGAGCGACAGTTACGGGAGTTGATTGATACCTTGGAGGAGCGGGTATTAGCCCGAACGAAACGGTTAGAGGCGGCGGCGAGCTTAAGTGATCAGTTGAATTCTATTTTAGATTTTGAGCAGCTATTAGATACGTTGGTGACGGAGACTCAAGAGCGGTTTCATTATTACCATGTCCAGATTTATTTGTTGGAAGAAGCGGCGGATGGGGATGATATGTTAGTGATTCACGCGGGAACAGGCCGAGCGGGGGCAGAAATGAAAGCGAGAGGGCACTCGATTCCATTAGCAACAGAAACGAGTTTGGTGGCCCAAGCGGCGCGACGAAGAGATGTTGTTATCGTTAAAGATGTTCATCAGAACCCACATTGGTTACCAAATGTGTTGTTGCCCGCCACGAAGGGGGAGATGGCGGTGCCCATTATTGCTGAGAATAAGATGGTGGGGATATTAGATATCCAAACTGATGATGATAGTGGGTTAGATAAGAGTGATATTGATTTGTTACGTTCGTTGGCTAATCATATTGCCGTAGCCTTGACCAATGCCCGTTTATTTGCAGAAATTGAGCAAGCGCATCAGGCATCGGAGATGGCGCGGCGGCAGGCGGAATTAGCCAAAGCCGCGGCTGATCAAGCGAATCAGGCCAAAAGTGAGTTTTTATCGAATATGAGCCACGAATTGCGGACGCCATTGAATGGTATTTTAGGGTATACACAGATTTTGCAGCGGAATAAAGATTTGACACCGTTACAGCGAGATAGCTTAAATATTATTCATCAAAGTGGCAAGCATTTATTGACATTGATTACGGATGTTTTAGATTTATCTAAGATTGAGGCGGGCAAGCTGGAGTTGTATCCTCACCCGTTTGATTTCCAAAGTTTTTTAAATGGATTAGCGGGCATTATCCGGATTCGGGCACAAGAGAGGGGGATTGGTTTCGATATAGAGGAGGGGGATGGATTGCCCCAAGGGGTTTTAGCTGATGAGAAGCGGTTGCGTCAGATTTTAATCAATTTGTTGAATAACGGGATTAAGTTCACGGATAAGGGCAATGTTTTATTACGGATTCGGGCACTATCATCGATGTCGGATAGTGTGTTGTTGCGATTTGAGGTGATTGATACGGGGGTGGGGATGAAGCCAGCCCAGTTGCGCAAGATATTTCGGCCGTTTGAGCAGGTGGGGGATGTACAGCGCCGAGGTGAGGGGACGGGCTTAGGCTTGGCCATTACGCGTCGTTTGGTTCATTTGATGCGGAGTGAGTTAAAAGTGCAAAGTGAGCCTAACAAGGGTACGACGTTTTGGTTTGATTTGCATTTGCCATTGGTATTGGAGAAGATTGAGGCGGGGGGTGATACGGCCGAGGTGGTGCGAGAGATTACGCATTATGATGGGGTGAAGCAAAAGATATTGATAGTAGATGATAAAGTACATAATCGGGGGTTGTTGATTAGTATTTTAGAGCCGTTAGGATTTGAGATATATGAAGCGATCAATGGGGATGAAGCGTTAGAAGCGGTAGTGCAGTATCAGCCTGATTTGGTCTTTATGGATATGATGATGCCGGTGATGACTGGTTATGAGGCGACTAGTTTATTGCGGACAGAGTATCAGATGAAGTCGTTGCCGGTGATTGCGATATCGGCTAGTGTTTTTGATGATGACAAGCAACGTATTTTTGAAGCTGGGTGTGATGCATTTTTAGCCAAACCGATCCAGATTCAGGAGTTGTTGGATGTGATGGTTGAATATTTGCCAATTACGTGGGTGTATGCGACTGATGAAGGTAAGAAGGAGAAGGGGGATAAGGTGATGGAGATGGTAGTTCCGGAGCAAGCGCAGTTAGAGGAGTTGCATGAGTTAGCGGTTTATGGCAATATGCGTAATATTCGGCGGTGGGCCGAGGCGTTAGCGGCGTCAAATTCGCAATATGAACTATTTGCTGATAAACTTCAAGCATTAGCCAAGAGTTATCAGAGCCAAAAGATTTTAGATTTGGTAGAGCAACATTTAGTTTGATATGAAGGTAGGTTATATGAATCCCACAGAGCAAACGATCTTGATTGTTGATGATACCCCCACCAATTTAGGTGTGATTGCTGATTATTTGGAAGATTATGGTTTTGATATTGTGACTGCTTTGGATGGGGAAGAGGGGTTGCAACGAGCCGTTCAAGTTAAGCCCAATATTATTTTGTTAGATGTGATGATGCCAGGAATTGATGGGTTTGAAACATGCCGTCGTTTGCGAGCGAATGAAGTGACGCAGGATATTCCGGTTATTTTTATGACAGCATTGACGCAAACGGAAGATAAAGTAAAGGCGTTTAGTTCAGGGGCGGTTGATTATGTGACGAAGCCGGTGCAACAGGCGGAGGTTCTGGCACGTATTCAAGCCCATTTAACGATTCAGCAACAGAAGGAGGAGTTAGAAGAGTTGCGGCAACGGGAAGCGGAGCGGGCCGAGGCGTTGGCGGCGTTAAATGCGAGTCGGGAGAGGTTTTTTTCGATTGTAGCGCATGATTTACGGACACCCTTTAATCCTTTGCTGGGAATGTCACAAGTGCTGATGATGATGGATGATTTGCCGGAGGATGCGTCAGAGATGGCGTCTTATATTTATCATGCAGCACGGAGTACGTATGATTTGTTGGAGAATTTGTTGCAGTGGTCGATGATTGAAGGGGGGCATTTAACGTATAAGCCAGAGCGGATCCAAGTGAGTGAGGTGGCGGAAGAGGTTGTATCGTTGTTGAAAGAGACGGCGACAGCGAAAAAGATTGGGTTAGAGTCTGAGGTGGCTGAAGATATATGGGTTGAGGGGGATCGGAATATGGTGGCGACGGTATTGCGTAATTTGGTGTCGAATGCATTGAAGTTTACGTTGGCCGAGGGAGAGGTTGTGATTACGGCTGGGCTAGGTTTGGGGAGTGATGAGATGGTGGAGATTAGGGTCAAGGATACGGGGATAGGGATGACGATAGATGAGCAGGCGCAACTGTTTCAACAGGTAGGGGGAAATACGCGCAAGGGGACGGCTAATGAGAAAGGGGCGGGGATTGGTTTAATTATTTGTCAAGAGATGGTGGAGAGATGGGGTGGGGAGATTGGGGTACGGAGTGAGGTGGGGCAGGGGACGGTGATGACATTTACGCTGCCGAGGGCGGTAAAAGAATAAACATAGGCGGTTATAAGCCATATTTGTTCATAATTTGATCATAAGTGCCATTATCTTTGATGGTTTGCAGAGCGATATTGAACTCAGTCAGTAATTGTTCAGCTTGGGGATAATCAGGAGAGACCAAAAGGTATATGCCCGGTTGTTCATTATCTTCAACAGGCCAAGGAAAATACATTGTACCAAAGTTGTCAATTTCATCAGGGAAATTGTTGCGGATTTGGTGCCAACCGACGGCTTCGACTTCAGGATATAAATCGATACGGCCGAGGCGTAATTTTTCAAGACTTTGCTCACCGGTAGCGGTTAATTCATAATTAAGGCCAGCTTCTTCAAACAAAGTGGCGTAGAAATAGCCTAAAACACCGCCTAGACGGAGATCTTGCAAATCTTGAGGTGTTTGGATGGTAGTTGGTTCTTCTTGGTAGTAAAAGAAAACGGTAGCGGGTGTGTCCATGATAGGGTCAGAGAAAAGCATTTCTTGGGCTCGTTCTTCATTGTGGGAAAAGGGGAAAGTGCCCCAAACTTTGGCATCGACAGCTTGTTGATAGGTACGGGCCCAAGGATGCCATTCATAGGTGATATCCACCCCCATTTCTTGGCCCACGGCCGACACGACTTCCGCCACTAAGCCATAATTATCAAGTTCTTCGCCAACAAAAGGCGCCCATTCACCAGTGGTTAAGATAAGTTGAGGGGTTGATGAAGATGGTGTAGGTGGGGGCGGGGTGGATGTGGGGGATGACGGTGCGGCTGGAGATGAGCAGGCAGATAAGAACAAGAGTAATAATGTAACTATAAGGGTTGTTAAGGTTTGTTTCATCGTTGTTTCCTTTTTATTTTGTTTATTTTGATTATATGTTACCCATGATAACGGGCGGCTTCTTCGCCGTGGGCAGAGGTTAAGTCACGCCATTGAAATTTAGCTAGCCAGGGGTTTGGCTGGTGGTCGAGCATATCGGCGATGAGGGGGCCGAGGATAGGGGCGAATTTGAAGCCATGGCCACTGCCACCAGAGGCGACAGCAAGGCCACGAATGGTGGGGTGGTGATCGATCCAGAAATGTTCGTCTAATGTGTCACAATAGAGGCAACGACGGGTGTAGACGATGGGGGCATCGACAAGGGCGGGGAAGGTCGTGGCGAGGAAGGCGCGGAGGTGGGCTTCATCTTGGGGGGTGACGAGGCGGGGGTCACTGGTGGGGTGAAGCTGTTGTCCGACACCGTGATTGGCGATTTTGATTACTTTCTCGCTGGGGTGGAGGGGAAAGCCGTACCAACCTGTGTTGGTGATGTCGGCGGTGAAGACGACGAAGTTGGGTGGGGTGAAAAGCTGAGGATTAGCCGGTTTTAAATGAAAGACGGGATGACCCGAGGGTCTCATGACTGCCTTGAGTTCGGGTAAGAGGTAGGGGGTCCATGGTCCAGCGGCTAGTAATGCTTGATTTAAGGGAAGCTTTTCGTTAGCCGTGGTGATCAGGGCTGTTAAGCGATTCTTTTCTATGTTTAGTTGCTGGATGGTGGTACCAGCTAGTAACTGGACACCAATACGTTGGGCTTGGGCTAATAAAGCGGTGACGACCTGACCACTTTGGGCAAAACCGCCACGGGCGTGGAAGTAGCCATCAACGTAGGCGCCGGGTTGCCAAGCGGGGAAGCGGTGGGTGATATCATCGGCGGAAAGACGTTGGGGGGTGAGGCCGTGTTGGCGCATGAGTTGGTAGCTTTCGTACTCAAAGCCGCCAGGGGCCATCGGTTGGCGGGTGAGCATGGTGACACCGGTTTGATGGTAGAGGGGCTCGGCCCACTGTTCGTTCCAATTATGCCAACCATCGATCGCTTGATTGACCATGAGCATATATTGTTCATCGGTGCCATATTCGAGGCGGACGACTTTACTGATATCGGTGGAGGCGGCGAGGGGGTGGGGGAGCGGACCGGGGTCGATAAGGGTGACTTGGTGGCCGCGTTGTTGGAGTTCGAGGGCGGCGGTGACACCGAAGATACCGGCGCCGATGATATGGATATCGGAGATAGACATGGTGGGGGCTCCTTACGGGTTGAAGTTGTTAAGAACGGCCGTTACCCCGGCTAAATTCGCCTCAAAATCAGCCTCATCATATTGTGGGAGGAGGACGAAGATGGCGGGAATGCCTGTTTGAGCTAAGTAGTTGCTGGCATCGCCAGTGATGTCATCGTTGGTGATCTGGTCAGAGCTGGCTAAGGTATAGTTAGCGGCGCGGCCGTATTGGTTAGATAGCTGTTCGGAGGGGGTGTGTCTGGTGCCACAGTTGCCGGGAACGGCTAGGCCGTTGGCGGCGCGGCCGGTATAGAAGATAACGGCCGTTGGTTGTGACTCAGTGATGAGTTGTAGGAGGGCAGTCGTCTCTGGTTCGCTGGCGGGAGCGGTGCCGCCAACGCCGGTGATGAAGGTGCCCCTAACTTCGCTATCAGCTTGCCAACGACAATCCCAGTTGCGATTGAGGTCGACACCATTGGCATTGAGGCGGCCGGCAAGTTGCCCGGGGGCGAGATCGGCGTTGGGGTTGAGGGTGGGGATGATGATGAGAGAGACGTTATCGGGGATAGTTTGGGGATTGCTTTGGTAGTAGTCGACGAGGCGGTGGCCGAGGGTGACTGCACCGGGGGCATAACCGGCGTGGATACCGGTGACGAGAAGAATGGTTTGTGGGCCGTAGCCGAATTGGTAGGCGGTTAGGGGGTGATTGGCGGCGCTTTGGCCGATGGTACGGGTGAGCCAAGTGGGGGTGGGGATAGGTGTGGGGGGCAGGGTAGGGGTCGCCGGAGCATTGGTGGGTGGGGGGGGGATGATGAGATTGTTGATGGTGGTGGGGGTTGGGGTGGTTGGGGTGGTTAGGTAGCGTTGGCCGAGAAATAGGAGGCTACCGATGAGGAGGAAGATTAAAAGTGAGAGGGGGAGTAGGTAGCGAGGCCGAGATGTGGGTGGAGGGACGTTGGTGGTGGGATGGTGGTGGGCAACGATTGATGGTGGGGGAACAATGGGTTGGAAGGGAATTGGTTTAGGTGGGGTGTTTGTGGTTATTGGAATTTGTTTGTGGGGGTTGAGCGGGTGGAGGGTTGTGTTGAGGGCTTGACCTAAGGCGGCCATCGATTGGTATCGTTCTGAGGGCTCTTTGGCGGTGGCTTTGGTGACGATAGTGATGAGTTGTGGTTCGAGTTGGGGGTTGAGGGGTTGCATGGGAGGGAGGGGTTGGGTGATATGTTTGACGATGACGGCCATGGGGGTGTGGGCGGTGTATGGTTTTTGGCCGGTGAAGAGTTCGAAGAGGATGATGCCGAGAGAGTAGATATCGGAACGGCCGTCGATGGGGTGGGCGTGGGCTTGTTCGGGGCTCATGTAGGCGGGGGTGCCGATGACGGCTTCACCGGTCAGTTCTTGGGGGCTGTGCATGATGTGGGCGATGCCGAAATCGCCGAGGAGGGCGTTGCCATCATCATCGAGAAAGATATTATCGGGCTTGAGGTCGCGGTGAATGATACCGCGACGGTGGGCGTAATCGAGCCCAGAGGTGATTTGGCTCATTATTTTGGTGATTTCGCCGTAAGTGAGGGGGGTTGTTTTCATGCGGTCGGCGAGGGTGCCCGTGCTGATGTAGCGCATGACGATGTAGGAGAAGTTACCTTGTCGGCCGAAGTCGTGGACGGGGAGGATGGCGGGGTGTTGGAGTTGGGCGAAGGTTTGGGCTTCCCGTTCGAAGCGGGCGTAGAAAGTGGGGTCGGTGGCGAGGGTTTCGGGCAGGACTTTAATGGCGACATGCCGTTTCATTTGTGGTTGATATGCTTTGTAGACGGAGGCCATGCCGCCACGACCGATGGAGGCTTCGAGGGTGTAGGGGCCGAGGTGGTGACCAGTAAGATCTGACATAATGGCTAGATAGTCCTTATGAGTGGATGTTTATGAGTACGCTTCAATCGTCTATGAATGATAGCAAGAGGTGGGGGAGAAGGCAATATAACGGTCATGATTGAGACGATTTTAGAGGAGTTTGCCTTGGGCTAGCATTTGACCCGCGATACGGCTAATGGCGTCGGCGAGTTCATCAGGGGCGGGGGTTTTATCATTTTCGATCCATTGGATTAGGATTTGGATGGCGGCGACGGCGCGGAGGATGAGAATGTATTGGATATATTCATCAGGGATTTTGAAAAGATGTTTGAGTTGATTGTGGAATCGTTGTTGCCGTTGGAGGAACTGTTCTTGGAGAATATCGATGCGGTTGGCTTGGATAAGTTGCTTGATGAGGATGTCGTGGACGTAAAAGTAGCGCAGAAGCGGTTTAAGTAGGGGAAGAGCGGTGATATCGGGTTGGGATTGGAGGTATTGGATGATGAATTGGATGAGGTTGTCGAGGGTGAGGTCGCATTGCCAGCGGAGGATATCTTCGGTGGTGTCGAAATGGCGGTAGAAGGTGGCGCGGCCGACTTGGGCCTCGCGGGTAAGTTCGCTGACTTTGATAGTGTCAAACGGTTGGGTGGCCATGAGGGTGACGAGGGCATCGTAGAGCATTTGGCTGGAGCGGATAGAGCGTTGGTCGTCTTTGATATGATACATTTTTGGATTCCTGTTTCACTTCTTTGAAATTTGTTGACATGGATAGGTGGGGGGATTATACTGGGAATTAGATTCGAGTCAAGTGTATCGTATGAATTGAATATAGAGGCAGTTGTGATTTGTGTGTGATTGGCGGAGAACGCGGCTGATTTAAGGATATTGCCGGTTTTTTTACAGGGCTGGTGAATAGAGGATGCTTGTGCAGGTGTAGATCGCCCGAGCGTGAACGCATCGGGCTATATGTGGCGCCCCCTCGAAGGGGGCTAGGGGGATGAAATGTTAAAAACGACAGTAGGGTGAGCTGGGCAAAATTACGCTCGAAATGATGTTTGGAGGGGGGATGAGTAGACGAATAATTTGTTAATGAAGATGATTGATGCTAGGAGAAAGCGAATGGCTAAGCGAGATGTGATGATAGAAGAGGAAGGGGGCGCGGTTCAGGTTTGGGGGCGGTTGTGGTGGTGTTTATTTGGTATTTGTTTGGTGGTGTTGATGGGGTGGCCCTCGGCCGCGGCAGCACACGACGGCCAACCGCATGTGAGTAGTGAGCTAACACCGCCACCGCCACCCGTTTTGCCGGAAGCGACGGGGCAAAAGCAGTTGTACAGGTTGGATTCGAACCAATCGGAGGCACGTTATCAGGTTCAGGAGCAGTTGGTGGGGATGGTGGAAGGGAATTTGGTAGTGGGGCGGACGCAGGGGGTTGAAGGGGAGTTGTTGATTGATTGGGAGCAACCGGCGGCGTCGCAGTTGGGGTTGGTGACGATTGATGTGGAAACGTTGGCCACGGATAGTAATTTACGGGATAAGCGGGTGCGGGCTGATTATTTGGAAACGGATATGTATCCGGTGGTGACGTTTGTGCCGGTGGCGGGGCAGACGTTGCCGGCGGCGTTTAAGGTGGGGGAAACGATCCGTTTTCCGTTAGATGGGTATGTGACGGTGCGGGATGTGACGATTATCGCTGAGTGGCAAATTGAGTTAACGATTACGCCGGAACGGGTGGTGGGGTCGGCGGTGACGACGGTGAAGATGTCGGATTTTGGGGTGGGGCCGATTAGTATTGTGGGGTTGGTGTCGACGGATGATGAGATGGTGTTGGGGTTTGATTTTGTGGCGTTGGCCGAGGGGGTTGAGGCGGATGTGGCGCGGTCATTGACGGCGGCGACGTTGCCGACGTATGAAGCGACGGATTTATTGTTTAGCCAAGATATTCAACCGATATTGGAGGCGAAATGTGTGGGGTGTCATGTGGCGGGAGAGTTGGGGTATGGGGTTTATCAGATGGAGACGGCGGGGGATGTGGCTGAGGTGGCGGAGGATTTGGCTTTTATCATTCATGCGGGGTATATGCCGCCGTGGATGCCGGGGCCGGAGGCGCCGAAGTTTGAGGATGATCGTAGTTTGAGTGCGGAGGAGCGGGCGGCGGTATTGGCGTGGGCGCAAGCGGGGGCGCCGTTGGATGTGGCGGCGGAGACGGTGTTGGTGGGTAAGGCGGCCGAGGGGGATGAGATTCGGCCTGATATTGTGTTGCAAATGCCGGAGCCGTATATGCCTGATGGGGAGCAAGCAGATGATTATCGTTGTATTTTGCTTGATCCGGGGTTGCCAGAGGGTGGGTATGTGACGGGCAGTGAGGTATTGCCGGATGAGGGGCGGGTGGTGCATCATGTATTGGTGTTCCAGATACCGGCGTCGAGCCGGGCGGCGGCGGAAGCGCGGACGGCCGAGGATGAAGCGTTGGGATGGGAATGTTTTGGTGGGCCGTCATTGCCGGCGAGTGGGCCGGGGGCGATTGGTAATACGGTGGCGTCGTGGGTACCGGGGATGGCACCGCGGGTGTTGAAGCCAGGGACGGGGATTGAGGTGCCGCCGGGCGGTTTGTTGGTGTTGCAGGTTCATTATAATTATGCGTCTGGGGTTTATCCGGATCAGAGTAAGGTGGTGTTGCAGGTTGAGCCAGCGACAGCGGATATTACCCCTTTGTTGGGCTTGCCAATGGTGGCGCCGGTGGAGATTCCTTGTCCGGTAGGGGTGACGGGTGAGCGTTGTGAGCGGGCGACGGCGGTGAAGGAACGTAATGAGGAAGATCAGCAACGCGTGGAGCAGTTGTTGCGGATATGTGGTCAAGAGGTATCGGATTATGAACAGCAAGCGGCGGCGCGGGCAACGACATATTGTGATTGGCGGATTCCGGTGGATGGTGAGTTGGTGTATATTGCGGGGCATATGCATACATTGGGGGCAAGTTTGCGGTTAGAGTTGAATCCGGGCACGGCGGAAGCGATGGTTTTGCAGGATTTGCCGATGTGGGATTTCAATTGGCAGGGGCGGTATGCGTTTGAGACGCCGGTTGTGGTGGAAGCGGGTGATGTGGTGCGGTTGACATGTGTGTGGGATCAGGGGTTGTTACCGGTGGGAGTTGAGCCGCAGTATGTGGTGTGGGGAGAGGGGACGGCTGACGAGATGTGTTTGAGTGTGTTGACGATGGAGCCGGCCGAGGGGGTTGAGGTGGGGGATAAGAGTCAGATTTTGTTGGAGATGGTGACACTCTTTCCGGATTGGATGCCGGTGGGGGTGCGGGCGGTGCTGTTTTTGATGACGGGGCGGTGGTGGATGGTGTTGGCGGGGGTGGTGTTGGTAGTGGGGGGGTATGGTTGGTGGTGGGGGGTGAGGAAGGGCCGAGGGGGGGAGGTGGTGGTGGATTATTGAGAGGTGGTGGTGATGGGGGTAGTTCGATTTAGCAAATCGAACTACCTTTGGGGGCAGGTGGGGCGGTAGGGTTCGTCGGGGAAGAATTGTTGCCATTCGGTGGGGGTGAGGTTGCGTTGGGTGATGGAGCAGGCGCGTTGGATCCAGTTGTCGAGGGTGATGTCCCAGGTGAAGAGGTAGCCGTCGAAGCTGGTGGTGATGAGTTGGTGGCCATCGGGGGTGAAGGCGGCGGCGGTGGGGGGGCCGAAGTGGCGGTTGAGTTGGGTACCGATGATTTGTTGGGTGGGGACATCCCAAAAGATGATGTTGTTGTCTTGGGCGGCGGAGGCGAGGGTGGTGTTATCGGGACTGAAGACGAGTTCTTGCATGGCGCCGGCGTGGGCGGTGAGGGGGGCGCCGAGGGGGGTTTGGGTGTCGAGGTCGATGAGTTGGATGATGCCGTTGCGGTCGCCGACGGCGAGGTAACGGCCGTTAGGGGACAAAGCAAGTGCCCGTAATGGTGAAGTCGCGCCCGTAATTTGGTGAATTATTTCACCAGAGTCTAAATCCCAAATGTTGACCGCACCGCGCAAGCAACCACTAATCGGATCGACAGGTACGGCGCAACCAATACCATAGATTTGCTGGCTGTCTGGAGTGAACTCGAAATCGAAGGGGTAACCGGTGTCAGCGATTAAGCTTGTTTGTAACTGGTAGCTGTCTGTGTCCCATAAATCGATACGGGTATCAGTGCAAACACCGTTGACGTTTAAGCCGCGGCAAGCTTGGATGGCGAGATAATGGCCATCAGGGGAGTAAACCATATGGGTGATGTTTTGGCCATAACTTTGTAAGGGGTTGATAATTGGTTGTTGGCGGTCTAAGTCCCAAACAATTATATCGCCAGCAAAGGTACCGGTGGCGAAATGGTGCCCATCGGGGGAGATGGCGACTTGGGAAACACTTGTAGTGAGGATTGGTTGGTGGGTGTAGGTAATGGGCTCATCGGTGGTGGTTTGTGGTGAGATGGTGACTAACTGTTCATAATGGCCAGAGATAATGAAGGGGTCGGTGATGAGGATGGTTTCGTAATCAGCGGGGAGGGGGAGTTGTTGTACATTAAGTTGGGCGCCAGTCAAGGGGTCCCAACTTAATTGTTGGCCGTTTTCATCAACGGTGATAAGTTGGTTGTTAGCGACTTGATAGCGAAGAGAGAGGAGGGGGGTGTCATGGGTGAGGGGAGAGATGGGTAGATTGGTGGTGTCATTGGTGGCTGGTTCGCCGGTTTGATGGTTCCACAGGTGGACGGTGCCGGTTTCGTCAGCGATGGCGAGGATATCGGGGTTGGGGGTGGTGAGGATGTGAAGGAGAGGGGCAGTGGTGGGGAGTTTCCAACGGCCTTGGATTTGGCGGCCGGTGACGGACCAGCGCATGAGATAGCCTTGGGCATCGCCGGTGAAGAGGGTGGTGCTATCGGGGGTGTAGGCAACGGCCGTTAAGGGAATCTCATCGGTATATGTTAATGGTTTGCCTAAAGTGCTCAGTTGGCCATCGACGATAGGATGAATGATGAGAGCGCCATCTTGACCGACGGTGGCGATGGTTTGTTGATCGGGGCTGAAGGTGATGTCATTGATGCTGTCGGTGTGGCCGACAATGGTACCGTTGCTGATGAAGGAGCCGGTGCGACTATTTAAGACGGCTAAGGTGCCAGCTGGGGAGCCAGCGGCGACTAAAGAGGCGTCAGGACTGAGGGCTAATTGAAGAGAGTTGAGGGGGATGATTGAGAGGGTTTGGGTGAGGAGGCCGTCGGTGGCGCTCCAGAGGCGGATGGTGCCATTACTGCTGGCCGAGGCGATGGTGTTGTTGTCGGCCGAGGCGGCGAGGGCGATGATGGGGCCGGTGATGGCGGGGGTGTGGGTGAGGGTGTAGGAGGTTTCGACGGTTGTTAATAGTTGGTTGGTGGGCCAGAGGAAAATTTGGTTATTGTCGCCGGTGGCGATGGTCCAGTCAGAGGTGATGTCGGCATCATAGAGGCTACCTGATGAAGGGGATTGGCTATTGATGACGGGCCAGGTGGTGGCGTTTAAATCCCAGTAGATCATACTACCGCTGTAATCGGTGGCGACGAGTAGAGGGCTATCGGGGTGGAGGTCAGCGCCGATGATGACGCTGGAATGGCCGCGGAGGGGGGAGCCGGCGACGGTGGGGGCGGTGGTGGTGGCCGAGTGGGCGGATATTTGCCAGATCATAATGTTGCTATCGAAGCTGGTGGAGATGAGGAAGTTGCTATCTGATGAAAAAATAAGATGGCCGGTAGCGGCATCATTGCTGGTTAAGCTACTGCCAACTTGGGTCCAGGTCGTGGTGTCCCAGAGGATAATGATGCCATCGCCGTCACCAGAAGCGAGCCAACGGCCGTCTGGGGAAAAAACGGCCCGATTGATGTTGGTGTTATGGTTGGTGAGGTCGGTGATGAGGGTGCCAGTGGTGGCATCCCATATTTTGAGAGTGCCGTCCCAGCCAGCGGTGGCGACCGTTTTATTATCGGGGGAGAAGTCGACGTACCAGATGTTGCCGTTATGGCCAGGCAAGGGGTCGAAGAGTGGTTGGCCACTGTTGAGGTCCCAGAGGTGAAGTCTGAAATCGCCACCACCGCCGCCGGAGGCAAGAATTTGGCCGTTTGGGCTGATGGCGAGGTTTTGGACGAAGCCTTGGTGGCCGCGGAGAACCATCTGTTCATCCCCGGTGGTGGCATCCCAAACGCGGATGGTTTCGTCGTCGCTGGCGGAGATAATTTGGGTACCATCGGGGGTGAAGAGGACGCTGTTGATGAGCATGGTGGGGTCGTGGCCGATGAAATTGAGGGTGGGGGTAGCGGTGGCGGTATCCCAGATTTGGAGGGTGCCATCACCACCGGCGAGGGCAAATTGGTGGCCAGTGGGGCTGAACTTAATTTCTTGGAGGGTGTTGATATTGGTGTTGATGAGTTGTTGGAGGCGGGGATTGCTTTGGAGGGTGTTGAGGAGACTGCCGCGGGTTTCGATGATATCGGCACGGTTAAGGGCTTCGAGGTTGAGGAGGATGGCGAGGGGGAAGTTATTGTTGATGAGGGTGGTGGCTTGGGCGCTGAGTTGGCGGGCGAGGGCGAGGTTGGCTTGTTCGTTGGCGCGTTCTTGTTCTTGGACGGCGAGGTTGGCTTGTTGGTCGGCGCGGACGCGCTCGGCCTCGGCGGTGGCTTGGGCGGCAACGGCTTGGGCTTCGCGGGTGGTGGCGAGGTCGGCGTTGGCGACGGCTTGGGATTCGGCGGTGGCACGGATGAGGACTTCGGTGGCGCGGGCGAAGGATTCGGCTTCGGCGGTGGCTTGGGCGGCAACGGCCGTTTGTTGTTGAGAGCGGGCGACCAAAGCGGCGCCGATGGCTAAAAGGAAGATGACGCCAAGGCCATAGGAGAGGAGACGGAGCCGATTGGTTGATTGGAGCTGTTCTTCGGCACGTTGGTGTTCCGCTTCGGCGCGACGTTCTTGTTCGGCGGCGAGTTGGCGGGCGGTTTTGAGTTCACGTTGGCGTTGGGCTTCGAGTTCGGCTTGCTGATTTTCACGCAAGTCGATACTGGCCTGGATAAAATTACGTTCGTAGGGGCTTAACTCATCGGAACGGGTTTGGAGCCACTCTTCGGCTTCGGCGAGGAGGGCGCCACGGAGGAGGGCGCCTTCGTCATTGTTGCTGGTGAGCCATTGGCGTTGGGCACTACGGAGCCGTTCTTGCCAGGTACGGAAGGAGCGGTCGTGGTTCATCCATTGGCGGAGTTGTTGCCAGCCACGGATGAGGGCTTCATGGACGACTTCGACCGTTTCTTGGCCATCGGGAGTGAGGTCGATAACGACGAGACGGGCATCGGCGAGGTATTTGGCGAGAACCCAATCGGCTTCGCCGAGTTCGGCGCGGGTACTGACGCGGCGGGTATCTTCGGTGCCTTCGCCGGGGCGGACCATTTGGGTGAAGACGCGGCGGGCGCGTTCTTGGTTGGCGGGGCTGAGTTCGTTGTAGATTTCATCGGCGTAGCGGGCGAGGGCGCCTTCAACTTGGCCGATGGCGTCGTAGGCGGAGTGGGTGAGGCGGCGGCCGGCGCGGTTGTCCCAGAGGAGAGTGAGGGCGAATTCGAGGAGAGGGAGGTTGCCGGGTTCGCGACCGACGTCATCGAGGATGCGGTCGACGAGGCCGGATTCGAAGGTGACGCCGTGGAGTTTGGCGGGGTTGGTGATAGCGCGGCCGAGTTCTTCGCGGGTCATGGGGCCGAGTTTGACGTCATTGTCTTGGAGGGCATCGGCGAAGGGGCGTTGGGTGAGGGCGAGGTTCATGAAATCGGCACGGAGGGTGATGGCGAGACAGAAGGGGGAGTGTTCGGCTTGCTCGGCACGGTTGATGGTTTCGAAAAGCATGAGGGGGTAGGCGCGTTGTTCATCGACATCTTGGCAGAGGGTGAAAAGTTCTTCAAATTGGTCGGAGACGAGGAGGAGGTGTTTTGCTTCATGTTTGTCGATGATGCGTTGGCAAACGTCTTGGAGGTGGATGTCGTTGGCGCGGAGGGCGGTGGCTAATTTTTTGGCTTCGATGAGTTGATCCGTTTCTTTGAGGTCTGGTTCGAGTTGGGTGATGAGGGCGACGGCGAGGTTATAGAAGGGTTGGCTACCGGGGCGGGAGTGGACGACGAGCCAGCCACCTTGTTGACGGAGTTGGGGGATCATACCGGCGAAGACGACGGAGGATTTACCGCTACCGGAGGGGCCGACGACGGCGACCATGGCATTGGAACGGATATTTTTGACGAGCCGTTCGGTGAAGGTTTCACGGCCGAAGAAGTAGGGGGCATCCTCTTCACGGAAGGCGTAGAGGCCGCGGTAGGGGTTGGGGAGGATGGAGACGTCAGTGGAGGCGTAGGAGCGGGTGGTATCGGGGGAGAATTGGTCTTCGACTTGGGCGGAGGCTTCGAGTTTGATGGTGGGGAGGTTGTCGGTGAGGGTGAGGTCAGCGGCTTGGCGGAAGGCGATGGCGAGGTCGCTAGCGTTTTGGTAGCGGTTATCGGGGTTTTTGGCGGCGGCGCGGTTGACGACTTGTTGGATGGCGTCGGCGTAGGTGGTGGGGAGAGGGGGGAAGGGGTCAGACATATGTTGGAGGATAACGCCGAAGGGGGTATTGCTGTGGAAGGGGGGGCGGCCGGTGAGGAGTTCGTAGAGGATAACGCCGAGGGTGTAGATATCGGAACGGGTATCGAGTTCTTTGCCTTCGCATTGTTCGGGGGACATGTAGTTGGGGGTGCCGGCGATGGAGCCGTGGGAGATGTTGTTGGTATCGCCGAGGAGTTTGGAGAGGCCGAAGTCGGTGAGGAGAGGGTGGCCATCGGCGGTGAAGATGACGTTGCCGGGTTTGATATCGCGGTGGATCATTTGGCGGCCGTGGGCGTAGTCGACGGCGGCGGCGAGGGAGGTGATGATGGCGGAGATTTCGGTGAGGGAGAAGGGTTGGTCGGTTGATTTGGCCCGTTTTTCGAGTTCGCTGCGGAGGGTGGGGCCTTCGATGTATTCGATGACCATGTAATAGATGCCATCGGTGTAGTCGAAGTCATGGACTTGGAGGATGTTATGGTGGCGGAGGCGGGCGATATTGGCGGCTTCTTGTTCGAAGCGGGCGACGAAGGTGTCATCGTTGGTAAGGTGGTCGTGGAGGACTTTGAGGGCGACGTAGCGGTCGAGGTTAGCTTGGTATGCTTTGTAGACGCGAGCCATGGCACCTTGGCCGAGGCGGGCGACTATTTGGTATTTATCGAGATGGAGGCCGGTTAGGTCTTTCATAGGTGATAACCCGTTTTGATTATGTATTAATTGAGAATAGTACGTTGTTATTTACGTTGATGACGGTAATAAGTTGTATTATAGAGGGTATTATGATTCCGCCAAGGTAGTATATCACAAAAGTGTCATTTTGGTGTCATTTGGGTGATTTTTGGGCCTTTGAGGTGTTGCGCGGAGATAGCGGAGGTTTTAGTGAGGTGATTTGGGGTGAGAGGTTGTGGGGTAAACCGCCGAGGTGGGGTAATAAGAGGGGGGAGCTGCTAAGATGGCAGAGTGTAAAGGTTTATTTAGAGGTAAATGGCGTCAAAACGAGTTGGGGAACGTTGAGTAAGCAATGGTTTACTGAATGTGGCTGGGCAAAGGAGATGTTATGGCTGATATGAAACGGATACCGCATGATATTTTGTTTAAAGATTTGTTGACGATGTTTTTGCCGGAAGTGATTACGTTGCTGTTGCCGGCCGTGGGGCAGCGGATGAATTGGTCGCGTTTGAAGTTTGTGGATAAGGAATTGACGGTTAGTTTGCCGGAGCCGTTTAATCGGATTGTGGATGTGGTGGCGGAAGTGGAGACGTGGGAGGGAGAGGTTAAACGGCTTTTGATTCATGTGGAGGTAGAGTCGAGTCGGCCACGAACGTTGCCCTATCGGATGTTTGGGTATTATTCGTTATTGCGTTTGTGGCGCGAATTGCCGGTGTTGCCGATTGCGCTGCTGTTGACACCAATGGGTGAAGGTATAGGAGTAGGGGTGTATGAAGAGGCGTTGTGGACGTGGGATATTCTGCGCTTTGCCTATTATCAAGTGGGTTTACGGGATTTGGAGGCGGAAGCGTATCTCAATCGTGAGGGGCTGATAGGGGATGAGTCGGTGATTAATATGATGAGGAATGGGGAGGCGGTGGCGGGGGCCTTGGCCAGTTTGATGCAGAAACGTGATGCGGTAGCGGTGAAACGAGCCAGTTGGCGGGCGGTGGTGGATAATTCCTACTTGACAACCCATCAGAAAAATTTTTTAATATACTTTATGGAGACCTATTTACCAATGGAATCTTTAGCCGATGTAGGAGATGAGATAATGAATGAGTTAACGTTGATGAAAGAGAAGATTATATATGATCCGTTTGAGCGTGGGCGGCAAGTGGGTATTGAGCAAGGTATTGAGCAAGGTATTGAGCAAGGCGTTGAGCAGGGTGTGCAAGGGCAGAAGGTGATTTTGCGGCAATTGTTGCGTATGAAGTTTGGCGAGTTGGGGCTTGAGTGGGAGGCACGGTTGGCGGGGATTAAGGAGATGGATAGGTTGTTGGCGCTGGCGGCGGCGGTGGGCGAGGTTGAGGGGGTGGGGGAAC
>DATHYN010000051.1:0-1089 GCA_035459145.1 Anaerolineae bacterium
TCGCTCCACCTCTAGCTCATCAGTTAGGGCTTCAGTCTCTTCGAGGGGATCTGTCCAGATCTGTCTAATCAAGGTGGAGTCAATCCCTAAAGCTGCGGAAGTCTGAGTTGGCGTGGTAGTGGATGTAGATGTAGGAGTTGGCGTAGGAGTTGGCGTAGGTGTAGGAGTTGGCGTAGGTGTAGGAGTTGGTGTAGGTGTGAGTGTCGGAGCTGGATCTGTTAGGTACTCAAATGCCCCAATATCAACGCCTGTGCCCAACGGACGGGGAAATCCTCGTTGATCAGTAGTGAGGACGGTGGCTCCGCCTGCGTCAATGGCAACACTGCCTGCTAAGAGAGCGTGGGTTTGGGTTGAGCCGCCATTATTAGCAAGGGGAGCCAGTTGGGGATCTAAACCGATAATGTTGCCATTCACGCCGTTGACGGGAACGCCGGAACTACCATTATTCATCCCAGCAGTACTGAGGATAAGGCTATTGGTGATGTTGAAACTTTGAGTGTTCCTCACAATGCCAACATCTGGACCAGTGAGGGCAGTGTTGTTGGCGATGATGCTATTGGTAAAAGTGTTGGTAGTGGTTCCAAATAAGGCTCTAATGGACACGCCACCACCGATACTTCCGGCTGTATTGAAGGCAATCGTGGAGTTGTTTAAATCCACATCACCTCGAAAACCGCTAATCCCACCGCCGCTACGCCCCGCAGTATTACTTGAAATAGTGGAGTTGGTCAGGCTCACAGCCTGAACGCTGTAAATTCCGCCGCCGTCGTCCCCAGCAGAATTACCCGAAACTGTGGAGTTTGCTAGGCTCACGCCGCCAGCACCGCCGAAAATTCCGCCGCCATTATTATTCGCAGAATTATCCGAAACAGTGGAATCGGTTAGGCTCACACCACCAAGACGACTACGAATTCCGCCGCCTTCGTCACTCGCCGAATTACCCGAAACAGTGGAATTGTTCAGGGTCACACCACGACCGCTGTAAATCCCGCCACCGCCGCCGCCATTCGCAGAATTACCTGAAACTATCGAATTGGTAAGATTCACATCAGCAGATAATATGGTGCGAATCCCGCCACCGCCGCCGCC
>DATHYN010000052.1:0-1976 GCA_035459145.1 Anaerolineae bacterium
CGGTTTCGACTAATGCGACGGGCAGCGCGAATCATGGCGGCGATTGGACTCTAGAAAGCAGGACAGGCAGTATTGAACTGAATAATCCCTTTACCGACGCGACCTTGGCAAACTGGGATGGAAAGTTAGCAACATTCACGGTGTTGACCCCAACGGAAGGGGATTTAGATGCAGCGATCGCCGCCGCCAATGGATCGGTTGGAGCGGATGATATTCGCTTTGCCCCGGGGGTGACGTTGATTAATCTGAGTACAGCATTAACGACGATCACTGATGAGTTAACGATTACTGGAGGAGGAACCCGCGTCACGATTGACGGACAGGGAGGAGCGTTCAGTATTTTTAGAGTTCCTGATGCTGTGCAGACGACATTTGATAATTTGACGATTACGGGGGCAAATACGATAAGTCTGGGCGCCGGGATTTACAGCCGTGGCGATGTGAACTTAACTAACTCCACCATTTCGGGGAATTCTACAAATACCAGTGGTGGTGGGATTTTTACCTTTGGCGGTGATGTGAATCTGACTAACTCCATCGTTTCGGGTAATTCTTCGAGGTTCAGCGACGGTGGTGGGATTTACAGCGGTGGTGCCGTGAGCCTGACTAATTCCACGGTTTCGGGTAATTCTGCGGGTATCGACGGCGGCGGGATTTGGAGCGCTGGTGCGGTGGGCCTCACTAATTCCACCATTTCAGGTAATTTCGCAGATGGCAATGGCGGCGGGATTAACAGTAGGAGTGGTGGTGTGAGCCTGAACAACTCCACTGTTTCGGATAATCGTGCGATCAACAGCGGCAGTTTGACTAGCCGCGGCGGCGGGATTCTCAGCAGTGGTGGTACTGTGAGCCTGACTAATAATTCCACCGTTTCGGATAATCGTGCTAATGGAGACGGCGGCGGGGTTTGGAGTAATGGTGCTGTGAGCCTAACCAACTCCACCGTTTCGAATAATCGTGCGACGAATGGCCGCGGTGGCGGGATGTTCACTACCTTTGGTATTGATCGTGATGTAAACATGGCTAACTCCACTGTTTCTGGTAATTCTGCGGGTAGCAACGGCGGTGGGATTTACAGCTATGGTGCTGTGAGCCTGACCAACTCCACCGTTTCAGGTAATGCTGCGGATGGCGGGGATGGCGGCGGAATTCGCAATGGTGGCCGTGGTTTGAGCCTGACTAACTCGACAGTTTCGGGTAATTCTGCGGATGGCAGTGGCGGCGGGATTTGGAGTAGTGGTGCTGTGAGCCTAACCAACTCCACCGTTTCGGGCAATGCTGCGAATGGCGACGGCGGCGGGATCCTTCGCAACTATGGCGGTGCTGTGAACCTTAGCAGCTCTACCATTGCCTTCAACACAAGCGGAGGCATTGGTGGTGGAGTGGCTTTAGGGGACTCATTTGGAACAATCAACCACACTTTCAGCAATAGCATCATTGCCAACAATACTGCCTCAACTAACCCGGATGTGGGCATTTTTGATGGTAACCACACTTTCACAATCACCAACAGCCTCATCCTCAGTACTGGAGTCTCCACCAACGGCGTGAATGGCAATATTGTTGGTATTGACCCCCAACTCGCTACTCTTGCTAATAATGGCGGCCCCACCCAAACCCATGCCCTCGTAGCAGGCAGCGTTGCCATTGACGCAGGTGGAACCACTGCCCTCACTACTGACCAACGAGGATTTATCCGTCCGTTGGGCACAGGCGTTGATATTGGGGCATTTGAGTCAAACCTAACAGCTCCAGCTCCGACACCTACGCCAACTCCAACTCCTACGCCAACTCCAACTCCGACACCTACGCCAACTCCAACACCTACGCCAACTCCAACTCCTACATCTACATCCACTACCACGCCAACTCAGACTTCCGCAGCTTTAGGGATTGACTCCACCTTGATTAGACAGATCTGGACAGATCCCCTCGAAGAGACTGAAGCCCTAACTGATGAGCTAGAGGTGGAGCGA
>DATHYN010000053.1:0-5686 GCA_035459145.1 Anaerolineae bacterium
ATCGGTCTCGACTTAGCGTATGGGATTGATGTGCCAATCACGGTTAATTATGAGTTAATGGGGGGAACAGCGGAAGGGGGCGTGGATTGGATTGGG
The DNA here is from genome assembly GCA_035459145.1 of Anaerolineae bacterium. Classification (GTDB taxonomy): domain Bacteria; phylum Chloroflexota; class Anaerolineae; order Promineifilales; family Promineifilaceae; genus DATHYN01. The sequence goes on from DATHYN010000053.1 coordinate 97, forward strand.
GAGTCGGGGACGGTGCTGATAGGGGCTGGGGAGACGGCGGCCGAGGTGGGGATAGAGATCGTGGATGATGCGTTGGTGGAAGGGCGGGAATGGTTTTATGTGCGCTTGTCGTCAGCGGAGGTCACAGTTGGTGGTGGTTGGGTACGGATTATGATTGCGGATGATGATAGTTTGACGGAGAAGATGTATCTGCCGGTGGTGGTGCGGGAAGGGAAGGTTGTCGGTAGGTTAAGGGGGCGAACGCTTAGCGTTCGCCCCCTTTTTGCTTTAGTTATTTAGTCGTGTGTCTTGGGGAAAGGGTGACATGCTGTTAGGTTGTAAGTGGATACCTGCCCCCGCAGATGCTGTCCGTTTTTGTTGAGCAGGTAGGATTTGCGGAGAACGAAGCCGAAATAAAGGTGATTTTAGAAGTGGATCCCCGCTTTCGCGAGGATGACAGCCCTGATCGGACTGTAAATGGTTGTTGACATAAGAAAAGCGGACAGCATCTGCGCAGGGATGACAGATGTCGGTGGCAGGCTGTATTTTATAGATAGTAGGTGTGTATCTTTTCTCTCCTAATGGTTGGATAAGATTGGTTAGGTAGGTGGAGAGGAGAGGTGGAGAAAAAAGGGAGGTTTAGAGGAGGTTTTAGGGAGATATTGGGGAGGTTGGTCGTTTATAATATCAATGTTAATTTAAAACGCCTCTGCTTTGGTCTGGTTATGGGCTGATGAGGGAGAGGAGCGAGGCGTTGATTGAACATAATCGTATCGTGAAGGATGTTGAAGGAAAAAGACAGATGTTATTGAAAAGAATGATGGGTGTGATTTTGTTAGTGGGGTTGTTGTTGGTGAGTTTTTATTGGTTGCCGGCGGTGTTATCGGCTGAGCCGCGGGCGGATTTAACGGTGACGACTTTGTTGGATGAGATGGATGGGAGTTGTAGTGATGGGGATTGTTCGTTGCGGGATGCGGTACAACTGGTGCCAGCTGGGGGAACGGTTGATTTTGACGTGACAGGCATTATTTATTTGGATGAGCGTTTAACTGTTGCCCAAGATGTGGTGATTGTTGGGCCGGGTATCCAGTTGTTGCAGATACATGGGCATGGTTTTGATGTGGTTGAGGGGGTGACGATGCGTATGAAGGAGCTTGAGTTGTGGTATGGTAGTGTGGGGTCGGCCGTCGTTTTTAATGAGGGGCATGTGATTATGGAGCGGGTGCGGTTTATCTATAATGAGGCGATTGGGGTGCACACAGTGGGCACGTTTGAAGGGGATGGGGTGATATTTTTCCGGCCAAGAACGGGGAGTGAGGCGGTGAAGGTGGCCGAGGGGGGTAGTTTTAGTTTGGTGAATGGTATTATTGATTTTCGGGGGGTAAATGGTGTGGTTAATGAAGGGAGTGTGTATATAGCGGATACAAGAATCAGTAATAATAGCCGAGGGGTTTACAATGTGGGAACGGGGATGGCTGAATTGGTGCGGATTGATATGGATTCTGGTGTGTACAGTGATAGTGAGGCATCTTCTTTACAAATTACTGAATCGGAGCTTAATGGGCATATTACTAATGTGGCGGGTCATATTCAACTTGAGCGTACGCTTATCAATGGAACTATCATCATAAGTAATATGGATCGTTTAGAAATTACCAATAGCACGATGAGTAATAATGATAATGATAATTATTGGTTAATGAATCAAGGTTTGATGACGATTACACATAGCACCATAGCCAACAATGATGGGCGCATCAGTAATGATGTGGTAGAAGGGGGGCAATTGTGGTTAGGGCATACGATTTTGGCTAATAACAAATATAGTTATTGTTGGGGTGATATTGGTATTATCTCTTTGGGTTACAATTTGATTGATGAGCATGATTGTGGCTTAGGCGCGGCGGGAGATATGGTTGATATTGAACCGATGTTGGGCGAACTAGCGGATAATGGAGGGGCAACAGAAACGATAGCTTTGTTGGCGGGCAGTCCAGCGATTGGGAAGGGCAATTGTGCTAGTGGGCAAGTGAGTGTGGATCAGCGGGGTGTGGTACGGCCGGCTGGGGGTGGGTGTGATATTGGGGCGTATGAATATAATGGGGCGTTGTATATTGATGTAGCTGATATCGCGTATGATATAGAGGTAGGCACGGAACTTAATGTGTTGCGGCCGGGAGTGGGGATTAATGATTCGTATATGGGAGATGGGGAAGCGGTGATATCGTTGGTGTCGGGGCCGAGTGCGGGGCAATTAGATTTGATGAGTGATGGTGGGTTTACGTATGCACCACCAGCTAATTTTGAGGGGGTGGTTACGTTTCGGTATCGGGCGACGGCGGGGGGATATGAGGCCGAGGGGGTGGCGACGATTGAGGTGAGTGGGGATCGTTGTTGGGCGACGATTGATGATGGGGCGACGGTGTGGTCGTCGTGGGATGCGACGGCGTTGTTAGAGGCGGTGGAAGCGGTGCCAGCTGGTGGGGTGGTGAAAGCAGCCGGATTGTGTCGGGATAAGGGTGAAATCCGGGCAGATGGTGTTGTGGCTTTGGTGTATGCGGAGAAGGCGTTTAGTTTATGGGGTGGGTATTCGGCTGATAATTGGATGATGGCTTATCCCGAGGTGCAACCAACGGTTATCGATGCGCAAGATGAGGGGAGTGTTATCATGATTAGCAATGAAGAGAGGCGTGTCGAGGGTGATGTATCGTTATCGGGGTTGCGGGTGATAAATGGTGATCGTGGCGGCATTTTGTTGGATACGATGTATGATAGTCATGTTACTGTTGGCGATAGTTATGTGGGGAATAATCGGGGGGATGGTGATGTTGGTGGCTTATATATTCGTGATGCGTATACTGTCATTATTGAGAGAGCGGTGATTGCTCATAATGCGGGTGGTGTTGTGGGTGGGGTTGATTTGGGTTATGGAATTCATTCAGCGCGGATGAGTGATTCGGTGGTAGAGGGGAATACGGGGCGTGTTGTGGGTGGGGTAAATGCGCAAATGCCGGCATTCTTTTTAGAGAATAGTTTGATTACTTATAATGGGGCCGAGGGGGTTGGATTGTTCTCTGATCATATAGGGGCTGGTGGGTTATTGGTTGGTACGTGGCATGGTAATGATAGTGTGATCATGAATAGCACAATCAGTCATAATTGGATTGAGAATGGACATGGTGGTGGTATTTATCAGAATCCGAGAGGGGATCCGCCTGGAGGGTTGTTCACAATTACAGGTGAGGGGTATTTAATGGGGCTAGATGATAATGAGTTGATGAATCATAGCAGTAATTATCTAGACATTTATAATAGTACGATTGTGCATAATCAAGCAGGTTTAGGAGGTGGTGGGGTGTATAATGCAAATCAGTCTGATTCGTGGAGAAATGTGATTACCTTTACGAATAGTATTGTGGCCTATAATGGTGTGGATCAATGTCTTAGTCCGAGTGAACGGGCGGTTATTCGTACCGGCGGTTATAACATGGCTGATGATGAAAGTTGTGGTTTGACGGGGGAAGGGGATATGGAGAATACGGATCCGTTGGTAGGGCCGTTGTTGGAATCGGGGGTGACGGCTGCGGGAGGGGTGGCGTGGACGCATTATTTGCCGGGGTCGAGTCCGGCGCGGAACGTGATTCCGGTGGGGGTGAATGGGTGTGGGGCTGAGGGTGATCGTGATCAGCGGGGGATGACCCGGCCGTTGGAGGGAGCGTGTGATATGGGGGCGCATGAGATGGGGCGGCCGACGTTGGGGATTGTTAGTGGGGGTGAGATTGAGTTGATGGAGGGGGGAACGGCCGTTATCGGTCTCGATTTAGCGTACGGGATTGATGTGCCGGTGGTGGTTGATTATGAGTTGGTGGGCGGAACGGCGGAAGGGGGTGTGGATTCGACAGAAGCAGCTGGTACGGTAACGATAGGGGCGGGGGAAACGGAGGGCGAGATGGTGATTGAGATCGTGGATGATGCGTTGGTGGAAGGGCGCGAATGGTTTTATGTGCGCTTGTCGTCAGCGGAGGTCACGGTTGGTGGGGGTTGGGTACGGATTACGATTGTGGATGATGATAGCTTGACGGAGAAGATGTATTTGCCGGTGGTGGTGCGGTAAAGGAGGGGGAGGCAGGTTAAGGGGGCGAACGTCTAACGTTCGCCCCTTTTTGTTTTAGTTAACCTGAGTTCGATAATTAATCAAGCCGATGGGGGAGTTGGTTAGGGTGGTGTTAGGGTAGATTTCTCGACTTCGTTCGGCCCTTTTGTCAGGAGGAGGGTGTTGGCCGAGGTGGGACGGGCTGTCACTGCGCTCGAAATGACGTTTTGGTTCGGCCCTTTTGTCAGGAGGCGGGTGTTGGTGAGGTGAGGCGGGCTGTCACTGCGCTCGAAATGACGTTTGGCGGGGAGCTGAGAATTGTCGAACTCAGGTTTAGTTATTATTTATTGAGGTAGTGCCAGATGGAGGGGAGGAGGGCGGCGGCGAGGAGGGCTTTGAGGATATCGCCGGGGATGAAGGGGATGAGGCCAGCATCAAGGGCGGTGGAGAAGCCGATGGCGTTAGCGAGCCAACTGACACCGAAGAGGTAGATAACGAGGTTCCCGAGGAGCATAGCGAGGAAGGTGGTGGAGAAGCGGCGGTCCCAGCCGATTTGGCTGAGGAAGCCGACGAGGGCGGCGGCGAAGATGAAGCCGACGATGTAGCCACCGGTGGGGCCGAGGAGGGCGGCGGGGCCGGCGGCGGCGTTGGCGAAGATGGGGAGGCCGAGGGCGCCTTGGGTAATGTAGGCGAGCATGGTGGCGCCGCCACGGCGCCAGCCATAGAGGGCGCCAATGAGGAGGACGCCAAAGGTTTGGCCGGTGATGGGAACGGGGCCGATGTTGAAGCTGAGTTGGGCGAGAAGGGCTAAGAACCAGCTGCCGCCGAGGATGAGAATCGCTTCACGGTAGAATTTATTGCTAGTTGTGGGCCACAATGTGGTGGCGATGGTTGGTTGAGGATAATTAGACATGGTTGTCTCCTTTTTTTGGGCGTTAAGATTGATTGCGAACTTAACGCGGTTTAGTGGGTAGATATTTATCGGAACAGGGGAGATTTGTGGAGGACAAAGCCGTACTGAGGGTGAGTTTAGGCGTGGATAGGACAGACTTAATTGGGCTGGGCGGGTGAAAGGGGGTGGTTAGTCATTTGAGGCCGAGTATTCATTTAGCCGATGGGGGAGTTGGTTAGGGTGTTGTTAGGGTAGATTTCTCGACTTCGTTCGGCCCTTTTGTGAGGAGGAGGGTGTTAGTGAGGTGGGGCGGGCTGTCACTGCGCTCGAAATGACGTTTGGAGGGGTGGTGATTGTTGAGGGGGCGAGGTGCTCCGGAGGGTGGATCCGATAACCTTTTGAAATCTGGAAGAACCGATTTGTAAAGGGCATTTGCAATCGGTGGGGATTTTAGCGGAGTTGGGAGGATGGGGAAAGGTTAGGCGCGTGATATTTAGATATAGCTAATGAATGGTTATGGGGTTGTTTGTTGGTGGTAGGTGGCGAGGGCGTGGTAGCAGATGGCGGTGGTGAGGAGGCTATGTTGGTACCAAACGGTTTGGCTGGCGCGGTGGGCGGTGGGGAAG